>NZ_JAAGPN010000236.1:0-12669 GCF_017104805.1 Paraburkholderia sp. Ac-20347
GGTCTACCGGTCTCGTCGCCGACACGCCAGCAATGCGGCGGCGCGACGGCAATCGTCAGGCGATGATCGTTGACCGTGAGCGTGTGATAGCCGGGCTCGGAGAGCGGCGCAAGCAGCGCGGGCTCGCCCTTGGGCATCGTGAAGCGGCCTTCGATATGCTCGCCGTTTTCCAGATCGATCCGATAGTGACTGCCCGAACGCACCGCCGAAGGCGGCAACTCGATCGCGCTTTCGTACTCGGCGGTGATGAGCGGCGGCAGACGGCGCGTCGACTGCTCGGCGTTCAGCAGCGACGTGCTGTGGCGCAACTGCGTGGCGTTCGCGCAGGGCAGGCCCGCGCATTCGAGCAAGGCGGCGAGCGTGCTGTCGGGCACGCGCTGCATGACGCCGTGGGCGTCGGACCATTCGACCTCGAAGCCCGCGCGGCGTGCGAGGGCTTCGAGCGTTTCGCTGCGGCGCGCGGTGCTCATGCGTGCGGCTCCTCGCGGTGGACTTCGCGTGCGTCGTGATGCAGTGCGTAATCGGGCACGTCGCCGGTCAGCCAGGCCACGCACGCGCGTTCGGGCAGCACGCCGTTGTCGGTGAGATCGCGTGCGCGCGGCGGCGTTTCGAACACGACCATGCCTTCGGGCGCGCGTTCGAGGCGCACGCATTCGTGGCCGAGATTCAGCGCGATCGTGTAGATCTCGCCGTCGTCGAGACGCCAGCGTGCGATCAGCGCCGCGCGGCGCGGCGTGTTGGCTTCGCCGCCGCCGTCATGGCGATCGTCGGCGAGCACGGTCGCGCCGAGCGCGCGCGCGTGACGCAGACGCGGCATCAGCAAACGCGCGCGCACCGCGAGCGCCGACTTGTAGAAGTGCATCCAGTCGAGCCGGTCGCCGTCGAGCGGCGCATTGGACGACTGCGTGGGCGACTGCGCGGGCGGCGACGAATTCTCGAACGTGCGCACGTCGTTCGGATCGGGAATCTGCTCGCGGCGCGTGGCGTCGGTGAAGGCCGCAAACGCCTTGAACTCACGGCGACGGCCTTCGCGCACCGCATCCGCGAGATCGCCTTCGAAGGCGGTGAAGAACTGGAACGGCTGCGTCGAACCGTATTCCTCTTCCATGAACAGCAGCGGAATCTGCGGCGAGAGCAGCAGCAAGGCCGTGGCTGCGCGCAACGCGTCGTCGTCGTTGGCGAGCGTACGCAGACGGTCGCCGAACGCGCGGTTGCCGATCTGATCGTGGTTCTGCAGGAACATCACGAACGACGTGGGCGACAGATGCGCGCTCGGTTCGCCGCGCGGCCGGCCGTCGTGCACCGGCGACGGATCGCCCTGATACGCGAAACCCTCGCCGAGCACGCGCGCGAGCTGCGCGATCGGATGATCGGCGAACGCGCGGTAATAGCCCTCCGATTCGCCGGTGAGCATCACGTGCAGCGTGTGATGCGCGTCGTCGTTCCATTGCGCGGTGAAATGCGACTCCAGCAGATTCGCATCGTTGTGCTCGTTTTCGAGCACGAGATGGACGTGACGGCCGGGCTCCACGCGCGCGCGCACGTGGTCGGCGAGTTCGCGCAGCCAGTCCGGATTGTCGATGGCGTGCACGGCGTCGAGGCGCAGTCCGTCGAAGCGATATTCGTTGAGCCAGTAGAGCGCGTTGTCGCTGTAGAAGTCGCGCACTTCGGGGCGCTCGAAGTCGAGCGCGTCGCCCCACGGCGTGCGTTTTCCGGCCTTGAAAAAGGGCTTCGCGTACTGGCCGAGCCAGTTGCCGTCCGGGCCGAAATGGTTGTAGACGACGTCGAGCAGCACCTGCAGACCGTGGCCGTGTGCGGCGTCGATCAGCGCCTTGAGTTCGTCGGGCGTGCCGTAGGCCGCGTGCGGCGCGTAGGGCAGCACGACGTCGTAGCCCCAGCCGCGTTCGCCGGGAAAGTCGTTGAGCGGCATCAGCTCGATGGCGGTGACGCCGAGTTCCGCGAGCGCGGGCAGACGATTCATCACGCCCGCGTAGCCGCCCAGCGCGCCCACGTGCAGTTCGTAGAGCACGGTTTCTTCCCACGGACGGCCGTGCCAGTACGCGTGACGCCAGGCGAACGCACGCGCGTCGACGATCTGGCTCGGGCCGTGCACGCCTTGCGGCTGAAAGCGCGAAGCGGGGTCGGGCACGAGTTGTTGTCCGTCGATCCGGTAGCGATACAGCGTGCCCGCCGCGCACGGCGCCTGCGCCTCGAACCAGCCGTTGTGCGAAGGCGTCATGTCGAGCGGCGCGCTCGCGGCGGCGCTGCCGTCGGCCGTTTCGAAGACGATCTGCACCGCGCTGCACGACGGCGCCCAGAAGCGAAAGCGCGTGTGCGGCTTGCCGGGCGCGACGCCCGTCAACTGCGCGCCGAACGGCAGGCAATGCGAATAGTGGCGGATGGGCGAATCATGCGAAAGCGGGGACATGGCCGATTCCTGTAGCAGATTCCTGAGCTATCGAGCTGTGTTTTCCTGCGCGGCGTGCGGCTGGCGCGGGTCGGGCGGCGGCGTCCTCGCGGACGCCGCGCCGTCGTGCCCGCTCTCGTGGCCCGCCTCGTGCGCGGCTTGCGCGCTGTGCGCGGGCCGCGCGCACAACACGACCAGCGCATGCGCGGCGACTTCGAAGCTGGCGTCGTACAGCGCGTGCGGCGCGTCCTCGGGGTGCGCGGTGTCGAGCAGCGTGCTCCACGCGAGGCGCGGCGCGGGCGCGCTGAACGTCACCGCCTGCGAGGACGCGTTCAGCATCATCAACAATACTTCGATTTCGCCGTCGAGTCCCGGGCCTGCGCGCCGCACCGCGAACGCGCGCGCTTCGGGGTCCTGCCAGGCCGCGGGCGTGAGCCGTTCGCCGTGTTCGTCGAACCAGTCGATGTCGTGCACGTCGGGCATCACCTCGCGGTCGCCGAACAGGAACCGTGCTTCGCGCAGCAAGGGATGATCCCGGCGCAGCGCGATCGCGCGCGCGCAGAACGCGGTCATCGCTTCGCCTTGCGGCGTCGCGGCGAGCGCCCAGTCGACCCACGATATTTCGTTGTCCTGGCAGTACGCGTTGTTGTTGCCTTGCTGCGTGCGGCAGGTTTCGTCGCCGGCCAGCATCATCGGCGTGCCGAGCGCGATGCAGAGCGTGGCGAACATCGAGCGCGCGACGCGTGCGCGCGTGTCGAGTATCGCCGGATCGTCGCTCGGGCCTTCGACGCCCCAGTTCGCGCTCCAGTTCTCGTTGTGGCCGTCGCGGTTCTCCTCGCCGTTCGCTTCGTTATGTTTGCGCTCGTACGACACGAGATCGGCGAGCGTGAAGCCGTCGTGCGAGGTCACGAAATTCAGCGAGGCCCACGGGCGGCGCTTGCGCTTGTCGAACAGATCGGCGGAACCGGTGAGCCGCGCGGCGAGATCGGCGCGCTGCGCGGGCGCGCCGCGCCAGTAGCGGCGCACGCTGTCGCGATAGCGGTCGTTCCATTCGGCGAATCCGGGCGGATGATTGCCGAGCTGATAGCCGCCCGGCCCCACGTCCCACGGCTCGGAAATCAGCTTGACCTGCGAGAGCACGGGGTCCTGGCGCAGCACGTCGAAGAAACCGCTGTCCGGATCGAAACCGTGCGGCTCGCGTCCGAGCGTGACGCCCAGATCGAAACGAAAGCCGTCGATGCGATACGACGTGGTCCAGTAGCGCAGCGAGTCGGCGACCATCTGCAGCACGCGCGGATGCGACAGATTGAGCGTGTTGCCGCAACCCGTGTCGTTGATCAGATGGCGTTCGTCGCCGGGCACGCAGCGGTAATAGCTCGCGTTGTCGAGACCGCGCCACGAGATCGTCGGGCCGACTTCGCCGCCTTCGCAGGTGTGGTTGTAGACCACGTCGAGAAACACTTCGATGCCGGCCGCGTGCAGCTGGCGGATCGCGATGCGCATTTCGTCGGTGTCGTGGCCCGCGAGATACAAAGGCTCGGGCGCGAAATACGCCGCCGTGTTATAGCCCCAGTAATTGCGCAAGCCGCGCTCGACGAGAAAGCGCTCGGAAAGAAACGCGTGCACCGGCAGCAGCTCCACGGCCGTCACGCCCAGCTTGTGCAGATGCTCGATGAAATGCGGCGAGCCGAGCGCGGCGAAGGTGCCGCGCTGATGGTTGCGCAAATCGCGGCGCAGCATCGAAATGCCGCGCACATGCGTTTCGTAGATGACGGTCTCGCTCCACGGCGTATTCGGCCGATGATCCTGCGACCAGTCGAAGGCGTCGTGCGTGACGATGCCCTTGGCCATCGCGGGCGCGGAGTCGCGCCGTTCGAGCGAGAGGTCGGCGCGGTTCGAATGCACGCGATAGCCGTACAGCGTGTCGGACCAGCGGATCTGGCCGACGAGACGGCGCGCGTAGGGATCGAGCAGCAGCTTGTGCGGATTGAAGCGATGGCCTTCGTGCGGCTGATACGGACCGTGCGCGCGAAAGCCGTAGACGGTGCCCGGATGCGCGTCGGGCAGATAGCCGTGCCAGATTTCGTCGGTGCATTCGGGCAGCTTGTAGCGCATGCGTTCCTTGCGGCCGGTCGGGTCGAAGATGCACAGCTCGATGCGCCACGCGTGCGCCGAGAACACCGCGAAGTTGGTGCCCAGCCCGTCCCACGTCGCGCCGAGCGGGTAGGGCGCGCCGGGCAGCAGCCGGTCGGGCATGCCGTTAGCCATATCGATGCTCCTTCTGCTGATTCTTGTATTGCATCGGATTCCTGATGAACTTCGCGTGCTGCTCGATCAACGTCGCAAACGCAGGATCAGCGTGCCGAGCGGCGGCAGCACGAGCGCCGCCGATTGCGGACGGCCGTGGCTCGGCACCGGTTCGGTCGAGATGAGCCCGCCGTTGCCGATGTTCGCGCCGCCGTAGACTTCCGCGTCGCTGTTGAGCGCTTCTTCCCACTGCCCCGGCTGCGGCATGCCGATGCGATAACCGTGGCGCGGCACCGGCGTGAAATTGCAGACGGCGGCGATCTCGTTGCCCGCGCCGTCCACGCGCCGCCACGCGAGCACGCTGTTCTCGCTGTCGTCGGAAACGAGCCATTCGAAACCGCCCGGCTCGGTGTCGAGCACGTGCAGCGCGGTTTCGTCGGCGTAAAGACGATTGAGGTCGCGCACCAGCGCTTGCACGCCGCGATGCAGCGGGTCGTCGAGCAGATTCCAGTGCGGCGTGCCGTCGTGATCGAACTCCGCCATCTGGCCGAACTCGCCGCCCATGAACAGCAGCTTCTTGCCCGGATGCGCCCACATGAAGCCGAAATACGCGCGCAGGTTGGCGAACTTCTGCCAGCGGTCGCCGGGCATCTTGCCGAGCAGCGAGCCCTTGCCGTGCACCACTTCGTCGTGCGAGAGCGGCAGCACGAAGCGCTCGGACCACGCATAGACCATCGCAAACGTCATCTCGTGATGGTGATAGCGGCGATGCACGGGATCTTCGTGCATGAAGTGCAGCGTGTCGTGCATCCAGCCCATGTTCCATTTGAACTGGAAGCCGAGGCCGCCATCCTCGGGACGCGCGGTCACGCCGGGCCACGCGGTCGATTCTTCGGCGATGGTGATGACGCCGGGCCGCTGCGGCACGTACTGCGTTTCGTGATTGAGGCGCTTGAGGAAGGCGATCGATTCGAGATTCTCGCGGCCGCCGTACATGTTCGGCACCCACTCGCCCTGCGCGCGCGAATAGTCGCGATAGAGCATCGAAGCGACGGCGTCGACGCGCAGGCCGTCGACGTGATAACGCATCAGCCACGCAAGCCCCGACGCGATCAGGAACGCGCTCACCTCGCGGCGGCCGAGGTTGTAGATCATCGTGTTCCAGTCGGGGTGATAGCCCTCGCGCGGATCGGCGTGCTCGTAGAGCGCGGTGCCGTCGAATTCGATCAGGCCGTGCGCGTCGTTCGGAAAGTGCGCGGGCACCCAGTCGAGAATCACGCCGAGTCCCGCTTCGTGCGCGCGGTCGACGAATGCCGCGAAGTCGAGCGGCGAACCGAGACGCGCCGTGGGCGCGAACTGCGAAAGCGGCTGATAACCCCACGATCCGCCGAACGGATGCTCGGCCACTGGCAGCAATTCCAGATGCGTGAAGCCCATGCCCTGCGCGTAGGGAATCAGGCGATCCGCGAGCGCGCGCCAGTCGGGCGCGGGCGAGTCGGCGCCCTGCGTGGGCAGCCAGGACGACGCATGCACTTCGTACACCGAGATCGGCGCGCGCGCGTTCTGGCGTTCGGCGCGCCCTTGCAGCCAGTCGTGATCGTGCCAGGCGAAATGATCGAGCGCGTCCACGGGCGCGACCACCGACGCCGTGGCGGGCGGCGCTTCGGTCTGGAACGCGCAGGGATCTGCCTTGAGCGGCAACACCTCGCCGCGCGCGCCGAGGATCTCGAACTTGTAGCGCGCGCCCGCAGCCACGCGCGGAATGAACAGTTCCCACACGCCCGCTTCGTGGCGCAGCCGCATCGGATGCCGTCGTCCGTCCCACGCATTGAAGTCGCCGACCACGGAGACGCGCTGCGCGTTCGGCGCCCACAGCGCGAAGCGCACGCCCGGCACGCCGTCGTAGACGAGCGGCCGCGCGCCGAGACATTCGAGCACGGCATACGGGTCGCCGTCGGCGAGTCGATGCAGCGCTTCCTGCGGCAATTGCGCGCCGAACGAATACGGGTCTTCGACTTCCTGCGCCACGCCATGCCAGTCGATATCGAGCCGATACGCCACGCCTTCCGCGATCGGCCCGGCGAACAGACCGGCGGGATGCACGCGCGTGAGTTCGGCGAGCGTGTGCGCGCGGTCGCGCGCGAGCACACGCACACGCGAAGCGTTCGGCAGCCATGCGCGCACGTAAGGCGCGCCGTCGACCCAATGCATCCCGAGCACGGCGAACGGATCGCGATGACGCGCGTGGATCAGCGCGTCGATGTCGTGATGATGCAGGCCGGCGTCCGGGGCGCGCTCAGGCATGTCCGCTTCCTCCCGTGTGAGTGTGGGTTGGCGTCTGGCCGAGCAAACTGCTCGCGAGCGCGGCGAGGCCACGCACCGGCAGACCGAGCCACGAAGGCCGGTTGGCGGCTTCGTAGCGGATCTCGTAGGCCGCTTTCTCGATCAGGAACAGGTCGAGTAGCGCCTGTTCGTGCGACGCGCCGACGAGCGTCAGCGGCGCATTGGCGACCGCCGCGCGGTACTGGCTCAGGAAGGTTTCGGCGGCGTGACCGCGGAAGCGCTCGAACAGCGCGCGCTTGCGCTCCGCGATCTGCTGCGGCGCGCTTTCGGTGCTCGATTGCGCGGCGGCGTTCGCGTACGACAGCGAGCGCAACAGGCCCGCGACGTCGCGCAGCGAACATTGCTTCGCGCGCCGGTAATCGAGCGAACGCGCGGGCTCGCCTTCGAAGTCGATCAGATACGCGTCGCCTTGCGCGAGCAGCACCTGGCCGAGATGGAAGTCGCCGTGAATGCGGATGCGCCACGCGGCGGCGTCGAGCGGCACCAGCGTGTCCACGGCGGCCAGCAGCGCGTCGCGGCGCTCGATCAGACTACGCGCGAGTTCCTTCGTGTCGGCGTCGAGCGTGTGGTCGTCGTCGCCGATATGGTGCGCCACGATGTCGAGCGCCGTCACGAGCATCTTGCGCGCGTCGCCGACCCACTGGCGCACGTCGTCGGGCGTCGCGGCTTCGGGCGCGAAGGCGGAATCGGCTTCGTCGTCGTCGGGCAGCGCGAGCACGGCGTGCAGCTCGCCCAGACGCTTGCCGATCGCACCGATCACGGCGGCGTAGTTCTGCATCACCTCGTCTTCGTGGGCCTGATCCTGCTCGCCGGTTTCGCCGTCGTCGGCGGCGAGCGCGAGTTCGTCGATCGTGCGGCGCAGATAATCGAGCGCCCATTCCCACGCGTCGCCCTGGTTGTCGATGAAGCCTTGCAGGATCGCGAGCGTATGCGGCACGCCCTGCGGATCGACGCGCACCACTTCGCCATAGAGCGGCGCGGTGTTCGCATAGCCGAGCTTCGTCAGATGGCGGCTCATTTCCGCTTCCGGATGCACGCCCGCCATCAGGCGGCGCACGAGCTTGAGCACCAGCGTTTCGGCGATGATCAGCGAACTGTTGCTCTGTTCGGCGGCGAGCCAGCGGATTTCGGGTTCATCGCCGAGATCGAGTTCCTCGATGCGATCGGTCGGCTCGAAACGGATCGTGCTGCCTTGCACGGTCGGCACCTGCGCGCGCTCGCGCAGTTTGCGCAGCACGCCGTAGGCGAACCACGGCAGCGCGAAGGCATCGGTCAGATAACCGATCGTGCGCCCGCGCCGCACGCGCGAGAGCGCGAGCTGGATGTGCAGCGGCGTGGTGGTGTCCGCGCCCCAGGTGATCGCGATCGGCAGGACGTAGCGCTCGGTCGTGCCGTCGGCGAGTTCGGCTTCGATCTCCGTGAACGCGAAGCCCGCACCCGTGATGGTCGTGAGCGCCGCGAGCCGCACCGAGCGCAGCGGCTTGTCTTTCGACGCGAACCAGCGACGCCGCGACAGCCACGAAGGCAGCACTTCCGATTCGAGCAGGCGCACGTTTTCGGGCGTGGCGCCGGTCTGTCCTTCGCGGATCACCACGGTCACGAATTCGGGCAACTGCTCGGACGCCGGCTGGCTCCACGACGGACGCTGGCTGCCCGGACACAGCAGGAACCACAGGAAACCGTAGGGCGGAAAGGTCAGCAGATACGGCAACTGGCCGATCGGCGGAAACACCGAATCGGCGGTCATTTCCACGGGCGCGGTGCCAGCGAATTCGGACAGATCGAGTTCGACCGCCTGCGGCGCGCGCGAGAGATTCGCCACGCACAGAATGGACGGCTCGCCCGGCATCTCGCGCAGATACGCGAGGATCTTGCGATTCGCGGGTCGCAGAAAGCGGATCGTGCCGCGCCCGAACGCCTGCTTCGAGCGGCGCGTGGCGAGCATGCGGCGCGTCCAGTTGAGCAGCGAATGCGGATCGCGGCTTTGCGCTTCCACGTTGATCGCGTCGTAGCCGTAGAGCGAGCCCATCAGCGGCGGCAGCACGAGCTGTTCGGGATCGGCGCGCGAAAAACCGCCGTTGCGATCCGACGACCACTGCATCGGCGTGCGCACGCCGTCGCGGTCGCCGAGGTGAATGTTGTCGCCCATGCCGAGTTCGTCGCCGTAATAGATCACGGGCGTGCCGGGCATCGACAGCAGCAGCGAATTGATCAGTTCGATGCGGCGGCGGTCGCGTTCCATGAGCGGCGCGAGACGGCGGCGAATGCCGAGATTCAGCCGCGCGCGCCGGTCGCTCGCATACGTGTTCCAGAGATAGTCGCGCTCGGAATCGGTGACCATTTCGAGCGTGAGTTCATCGTGATTGCGCAGGAAAATCGCCCACTGGCAACTGGGCAGCAGATCCGGCGTCTGCTTCATGATGTCGATGATCGGAAAGCGGTCCTCGCTCGCGATCGCCATATACAGGCGCGGCATCAGCGGAAAGTGGAACGCCATGTGGCATTCGTCTTCGTTGCCGAAATATTCCTGCACGTCCTCGGGCCATTGATTCGCTTCGGCGAGCAGCATCCGGTTGGGATAATGCTCGTCGATGGTCGCGCGAATCTTCTTCAGAATCGCGTGCGTCTCGGGCAGGTTCTCGTTGTTGGTGCCTTCGCGCTCGACCAGATACGGCACGGCGTCGAGCCGCAATCCGTCGATCCCCATGTCGAGCCAGAAGCGCATCACCTGCAGCACTTCGCGCAGCACGGCGGGATTGTCGAAATTCAGATCGGGCTGGTGCGAATAGAAACGGTGCCAGTAATACGCGCCCGCGACGGGATCGTGCGTCCAGTTCGACGGCTCCGTGTCGATGAAGATGATGCGCGTGCCCTGATAGCGCTGATCGGTATCGGACCACACGTAGTAATTGCGATGATTCGAGCCGGGCTTCGCGCGCCGCGCGCGCTGAAACCACGGATGCTGATCCGAGGTGTGATTGATGACCAGTTCGGTGATCACGCGCATGCCGCGCGCGTGCGCTTCCTGAATGAAGCGGCGCACGTCGGCGAGCTGGCCGTAGTCGGGATGCACGTTGCGATAGTCGGCGATGTCGTAGCCGTCGTCGCGGCGCGGCGACGGATAAAACGGCAGCAGCCAGATCGCGGTCACGCCGAGCGAGGCGATGTAATCGAGCTTGGAAAGCAGGCCCGCGAAGTCGCCCACGCCGTCGTTGTTCGCATCGAAGAACGACTTCACGTGCACCTGATAGATCACCGCATCCTTGTACCAGTGCGGATCGTCGGAGAGCAGCGAGGGCTTGCCGCGCTTTTGCGTGGCGTGCGCCCGATGGCCGTGCTCGTCGTCGTGCTGCGCGGTCGGGTCCGAGACCGGCGCGGCGTCCGGATTCGGCGGCGCCTCGTGCGAAGCGGGATCGCGTTTCATGTGGCTCCTCCGGGAGGGAAGTCCGCGTTGAATTCGGGGTGGCCTTCGACCGGTTCGTCGAGTGCGTCGGGCGGGGTGTCGCGCGGCAGACCGTCGATCGGCGCGATGCGCCAGATCGCGAACGGCCGCGCGTGCGGATCGAGCCGCACGTGCTGCCAGCGGCTTTGCCATTCGAAGCGCTCGCCGCTCATTTCGTCGACCACGGCCAGCCGCGCGTGATCGTCGATCTGCCAGGCCTGGAAGGTGTCCCAGGACAGTTCGATATCGGCGCCCTGCTCGTTCCACGGGTCGAGGTTGATCGCCACGACAATCACGTTGTCGCGCGCGGGCGTGGCCTTTTCGAAGCACAGCACGTTGTCGTTGTGCGCGCCGAGAAAGGTGATGCCCAGATGCGATTGCAGCGCGGGATTCGCGCGCCGGATACGATTGAGCGAGGCGATTTCCGCCACGATATTGCCGGGCCGGTTCCAGTCCCACGCACGCAGCTGATACTTTTCGGAGTCCAGATATTCTTCGCTGTTGGGCAGCGGCCGCGCCTCGCACAATTCGAAGCCGCTATACACGCCCCACAATCCCGAGAGCAGCGCGGCGAGCGCGGCGCGGATCAGGTGGATCGAACGCGCGCCGCTTTGCAGATAGCGCGGATTGATGTCGGGCGTGTTGACGAAGAAGTTCGGCCGGTAAAAATCGCGCACTTCGCTCTGCGTGAGTTCGCTCAGATAGTCGATGAACTCGCGCTTCGATTCGCGCCACGTGAAGTACGTGTACGACTGCGAAAAGCCGATCTTCGCGAGCCGGTACATCAGGCGCGGACGCGTGAAGGCTTCGGAGAGGAAGATCACGTCGGGATGGCGCGCGCGCACATCGGCGATCATCCATTCCCAGAACGGCAGCGGTTTCGTATGCGGATTGTCGACGCGGAAAATGCGCACGCCCGCATCGACCCAGAACAGGATCACGTCGCGCAGCGCGAGCCACAGTTCGGGCTTGGCATCGTGCGCGTAGAACTCCGGATTCACGATGTCCTGATACTTCTTCGGCGGATTTTCGGCGTAGCGCAGCGTGCCGTCGGGACGCCACGCGAACCAGCCCGGATGCGCCTTCAGCCACGGATGGTCGGGCGAGCACTGAATCGCGAAATCGAGCGCGATTTCGAGGCCGTGCGCGTGCGCCGCGTTGAGCATGCGGCAGAAGTCCTCCAGCGTGCCCAGTTCCGGATGCACGGCGGTGTGGCCGCCTTCGGCCGCGCCGATCGCGTACGGGCTGCCGACGTCGCCGGGTTGCGCGTTCAGCGCGTTGTTGCGGCCCTTGCGGTTCGCGAGCCCGATTGGATGGATCGGCGGGAAATACAGCACGTCGAAACCCATGTCGCGGATGCGCGGCATCTTCGCGATCACGTCGTCGAAGGTGCCGTGGCGCGCTTCGTCGTCGCTCATCGAACGCGGGAAGATTTCGTACCAGCTCGCGAAACGCGCGGCGGCGCGCTCGGCGTCCACGCGTTGCACCGTGGCGTCGCGCGAGAGGAACGGCCGGTGATTCGCGGCGCGCACGGCGGCGGCCGTGGCGGGCGAGGCGAGCAGCGCGCAGCGCGTGTCGGTGTCGGCGCTCACGAAGCGTTTGACGAGCGCGTCGAGCGCCGCGCGGGTTTGCAGGTGCGCTTCGCTGTGGTCGTCGGACGTGTCGGCGGTCGCGAGCACGAGCGCGAGCAGGCGGCTCGCTTCTTCGAGTTCGAGATCGACCGGCTGGTTGGCGTCGCGCTTCTTTTGCAGATGCACGGCGAGCGAGGCGAAGTCGTCGCGCCACGCGATCACCACGAATTCGTAACGTCCCACGCGTTCGAGCGGGAACGTGCCGCTCCACAGGTCGGTGCCGGCGGGCGGCAGCGGTTTCATCGGCGATTCGTGCCACGCGGTTTCGTCGGCGGCGCGCCAGAGGATCGCGGCGTCGATGCGGTCGTGGCCTTCCGCGAAGATCGCGGCGCGCACTTCGCATTGCTCGCCCACGATGCGCTTGGCGACGAAACGTCCGTGATCGACGGACGGCGACACGCTTTCGATCGCGATGCGCGGCGCGGCGATCGCTTCGATCACGCTCTTGTGGCCGCTGGTCGGCGACTTCGCGAGATCCTCGGGCGGCGCGAGCGCGACGAGCGGCGTCGCCAGCGCGCGGAACATCCAGCACGCGCCCGCGGGCAGCGTGAACGTCGGGGGAATCGCGCTCGCGTCGCGCGGCGAGCGTTCGCGCACGC
>NZ_JAAGPN010000237.1:0-12525 GCF_017104805.1 Paraburkholderia sp. Ac-20347
GCAGGCGCGGCGCACGATGTCCAGCTCGCGCGGCAGGCCGCCGGGACGGCAACGCTTGCATTCGCGGTAGCCGGCGGCGCGCGCGGCGTCCGCATCGACGAAAAATTCGACGTTCTCGCGGCGCGGCAGCCGCGACGCGCAGGATGGACGGCAGAACACGCCGGTCGTGCGTACGGCGTAGAAGAACTGGCCGTCGGCGCTTGCGTCGCGTGCTTCGACGGCGGCCCAGCGTCCGGCGTCGGCGTTCGGAATGGCGTTCATGTCAGGACTCCCGCAGGGTGCTTGTGCTTGACTCGATGGCCCCACTGTAAAGGCCGCGCCCCGGTACGGCGTGCCGGATCTTGCGCTGTCGTTCGCGCGCAGGGACTCGCGCGAAACGACGGCTTTGCGTGACCTTTGCGCTGTCGTTCGCGAGCACCATTCACGCGCGTCGGTGCCCTGTCAACGTGCGACTGCGACAAAATGGCACCATTGCGGGTTTTCCCTTAAAAACTTGTTGCGTCGCGTCAGACCGCTGTGTATAGTGGTTCCTGTCTCCTCCATGTCTCCTCCTGATATGGATTAAGCCCGCTCACAGCAGCGGGCTTTTTTTCGTCCAGCGCTTTTGAGGCGCATTTTCTGCGTCCCGGCCGCACGCTTTGCGAGATGACAAGACGTCATTCTCCGCCCAACTTCCCTCCTACACTGCAATGACTTTGTTCGCACACGCCAATCGGCGGGGACCGTCATGCAGATCCAGATTCGCGAAATCGATCACGTCGTCATTCGCGCCGCCGATCCGGCTGCGATGACGCGCTTTTACTGCGACGTGCTCGGCTGCCGCGTCGAACGCGAAGAAACGAAACTTGGACTCGTGCAGCTGCGCGCGGGCCGTTCGCTGATCGATCTGGTGTCGATGGGCGGTCCGCTCGATCGCGAGAAACCGGGCAACGGTGGCGCGACGCCGACGGGCGCGGGCCGCAACATGGATCATCTGTGTCTGCGCGTGGAGCCGTTCGACGGCGCGGCGCTCAAGGCGCATCTCGCCGCGCTGGGCGCGCGGCCCGGCGACGTAGTCGAGCGCTACGGCGCGGAAGGCTTCGGGCCGTCTCTGTATCTGTTCGATCCCGAGGGCAACATGGTGGAACTGAAAGGGCCGCCGAACGGCTAGCCCCGGGCACGTTCAGAAAGTGCCGAACCGGCGCTCAGACGTTCTCGGGCGCCTTGAGCACGGTCCATTCGACCGCGACCGGTTCGCTCGTCGTGCTCCCGATCCACGCCGCGCCGTCCTGCACCGTGCATTGCAGGCGCATCGTCCGTTCGGCCAGCTTGCCGAGCGCCGCAGCCACGTCTTCGCCGAGCGACCAGACGGTGACGTTGCGCAGCCGTTCGACCTTGCCGCGCACGCCTTGCCACCAGATATCCGAGGTGCGGCCGCCGTAAGCGATCACGATCACCTCGTCCGCGCGCCCCGCCGCCTTGGCGATGCGGCGCTCGTCTGGCTGGCCGACTTCGATCCAAGTCTGGATCGCGCCCGTGTAGTCCTTGCTCCACAGATCGGGCTCGTCGATGTCCGAGAGGCCCTTGCAGAACTCGAGACGCTCGCCCGCGAACAGCGCGAACGCGGCGATGCGCACCATCATCCGCTCATTGGTTTCCGACGGATGGCAGGCGATCGTCAGCGCATGGTCGGCGTAATAGTGCCGGTCCATGTCCGCGATCTGCAGCTCTGCCTTGAAGATGGTCGATTTAAGTGCCATGCCGATTTCCGCCCCTCGATACCCGCCGCTGTCAGTCGTGCTGCCAGTCGTGCAACTTGCTGCGTCGCGGCGTAAAAGCCGCACATGATAGCGAGTTTCGAGCACGGGCTGTGCCGGTTTCATCAGACGGCGGCGTAAGGCGTCCGCCGGTCATGTCGATGATCGGAAGCGAAAATGACGCGGCGATGAAGGGGGCAAAACAGGAAAGCGGTTGCGACGGTCGTGACGCGCGCAGACACCGCGTGCCGGCGGTGAGCGCGCGTCTTGCGGCTGGGCTTATTGCTTGATGGAGCGGTCGCTGGTCCAGAGGCCCTGGTCGTCGCCGTTCGCGGCGTTCACGAACTCGACGTCGTGGCCCACCACGCGCACCACGCGGTACGACTGGTTCTCGGGCGTGGAGAGACAGCGGAAATCCGCGAAATATTCCTGCATCTGCTGATGCTCGCCCGCCTGCTCGTGCTGGGAGACGGCATCGAGCTTGTCCTTGGAAAGGCAGCCGTACGAGCCAGGTTTCAGTTGCACGGTCTGCTGCGGCTTGACCGTGACCTCCTGCGCCTCTTGCGCCGACGCCACACCAACGAGACTCGCCGAGCAGACGGCAAGAACGGCCACGGCGGTTGCGGATAGCCTTTTCATCGTCCTGCCTCCTCGGCGGGTGGGTTGTCTTCGGTTAGCTATGTATTTAACGGCCACGATCGACCCGCATTTTTCACTGTAGAAGAGCGCGAATGGAGTGCAAGAACAACTTGTGTGCGGGCGCAACAGGCGGATTCATCGGCGTGGGCGCACGGTGATTGCGCAAGCCCCGATGCGCTACGCGAAAGCCATGCCGCGCCGCACATAAAGACGCGCCGCGCCATCTTCAGCGAGCGCCCGATAATTCGCAGGTCGCAGAATAAAAAACGATGCCAGGCATGCCCTCGCCGCCGTTTCCAGATCGCATCGAACCGACTTGCGCACCCGCAATCTTCGTGGATAAATCGGGCATCCCCTTTGGAGAATTCCATGACTCTCGCTCACTGGCTGCCGTTCGCGATCGCCTCGGCCATCCTCGTCGCCATTCCCGGGCCGACCGTGCTGCTCGTCGTTTCCTACGCGCTCGGTCACGGCCGCCGCTATGCGCTGGCCACCACCGCGGGCGTCGCGCTCGGCGACTTCACGGCGATGACGGCGTCCATGCTAGGCCTCGGCGTGATTCTGGCCGCCTCCGCCACGCTGTTTTCGGCGCTCAAGTGGGTCGGCGCCGCGTATCTGATCTATCTGGGCATCAAGCTGTGGCGCGCGCCCATCGCGAACCCCGAAGCGCCCGACACCAGCGAAACCCGCACCGGCCGCATCTTCGCGCACGCGTTCGCCGTCACCGCGCTGAACCCCAAGAGCATCATTTTCTTCGTCGCGTTCGTGCCGCAGTTCATCGATCCGCATATGCGCGCGCTGCCGCAGATCGTCGTTTTCGAGGCGACGTTCCTCGTGCTCGCCACGCTCAATGCCTTCGGCTACGCGCTGCTGGCCGCTGCGGCGCGCAAGGCCGTGCGCAGCCCGCGCGTGCAGCGGGCGGTCAATCGCACGGGCGGTTCGCTGCTGATCGGCGCGGGCCTGTTCGCCGCCGTGTGGAAGAAGTCGGCGGCTTGATTAACGGCTGAATCGGCGCATGCGCCGTGGATTTCGCTCGGTGTTTTCCCGGCTTGCGAGGGCGGGCACGCGCGCTGCTCAAGCGATTGCGTACGGCGGATCACGTTCGTTTCTGAATAAGTAGTCGTCCGGCGTGCAAACTGTAGCGTTCCAGCTACAATGCAATTGCAACCGCTTGACAGCCAGGAGGTAATCGTGATCGAGCACGTAATACTGGGCGCGTTTCTGGTCATCCCCCTCGTCATTGTCGTTTTCCTTTTCTCGGACGAGATTCTTGAGGAGCACCGGCAGCGAGTCCTCGCCGGAGATCATCACATCGACTGGCGTCATCCGTTACGCAGCATTCTTCATCATTGACGAAGCACGCTGCTGTCCAGCCCGGGCCAACGGTCCGGGCGGCGCGCATCCGCCTGCTGGCGGGCGCACCGTCTCGTAGTTAGCGCGAGCTTCATCGCGTTAATTCATCATCCGCGTAATTAGTCGTTACCCTTTGCAGCACCTGTATCCGCGTATCAGGGCCACAATCGCTCGCATGTTTTCATACAGTTCTCGAGGAGAACGACATGCGTAAGATTGCTGCTGTACTGGTGCTGGCGGGTTGCGTGGTGGCGGCAGGTCCGGCCAGCGCGCACGATGGGGGTGGCGACGTGGTAGGCGCGCTCGTAGGCGGCGCGCTGATCGGCGCCGTGGTGGGTGCGGCTGTCAGCGGTCCGGCCGTCTATCAGGCGCCGGTTTATGCCGAGCCGGCCCCGGTGGCGGTCGCGCCCGTGTACGCCGAGCCCGCGCCGGGTGGTTGCTACGACCAGTATTCGGGCCGCTACGTGCCCTGCGGGCCGCCGCAACCGGCGCCGCCCCCGCCGCCGTATGGCGGTTATGTGCAGCAGCCGGGCTGGTAAGCACGGTTTCTGTTGAACGAAACGGCCGCGCTCCGGTTTTCCGGAGGCGGCCGTTAGTCTTTTGGGCGAGCGCTTTCGCGCGCGTCGACCGCTTTCAGGACGTCTGCTCGACGGGCGTGATCTGCAGATTCAACTTTTGCGTCAAACGGATCACCGTGAATTCGACGACGCGATCGATGCGCGAGGCGTCCAGCAGCCGTTGCAGCGCGTCGATGCTGTCCACGGGCAGGCCGTCGATCGCCACGATGGTGTCGTCCGCGCGCAGACCGCCTTGCGCCGCCGGACTGCCCTTCGCGCTCTCCATCACGCGCACGCCGGTCGTCGTCGCCAGTTCGAAATAGCGCTGCACCTTGCGCGCGATCGGCACGTTGGTCCCGGCGATGCCGACGTAGGCGCGGCGCACGCGTCCGTGCATGAACAGCTGCGTGATGACCCACTTCGCCGTATCGATCGCCGTCGAAAAACAGATGGCCTGCGCGCCCGGAATGATCGCCGTATTTACGCCGATCACCTGGCCCGCCGAATTGACGAGCGGCCCGCCCGAGTTGCCCGGATTGAGCGCGGCGTCGGTCTGGATGACGTCGTAGATCATGCGTCCGGAGGCCGAACGCAGCGAACGCCCGAGCGCCGACACCACGCCCGTCGTGACCGTCTGCGCGAGTCCGAGCGGACTGCCGACGGCAATCGCGATCTGTCCGACGCGCAGTTTCGCCGATTCGCCGAGCGTGGCGTGCGGCAAGGCCTCGGACGCGCCGATACGCAGCACGGCGAGGTCGGTGCTCGGATCGTCGCCGATCAGGTCGGCATCGTGCGTCGAGCCGTCGGCGAGCGTGACGCGCAGCGCGCTCGCGCCGTGCACGACGTGGCTGTTGGTGAGCAGATAGCCGTCGGGCGTGAACAGAAAGCCCGAGCCGGTGCCGCCGCGCGCGGCAGCCTGGCCGCTCGGGCGGTGCTCGACGGCAATATGGGCGACGGCGTGCTGCACGCGCTCGAGCGCCCCGATGACAGTGTGCGAATAGGCGTCGAGAATCGCGTCGTCGCTGGCGGCGCGCACGTGGGCGCCGTCGGGCGAGAGATCCCGGGCCAGATCGTCGATGAAGGCAGGTCGGCTTCCCACGATCGGTGTTCTCCGATGAAAGTGGGTTCTACATGCAGGGAGGCCGGCGGGATTTCAAGATGGTTTCGTCAGCGAGGAAAGCGCTTGATAAAGGGCCATACCGAAGGGCGGCTGCGCGTAATTGTCGGATGGTCAACGATTGTCAGATCGGCCTCGCAGCCATTGAAGACTCCGGAATCAGCCGTGACAATGGTTCGGCGGCGACGTCCCCTCGGCGCCGTGTTGTCAGTAGTGGCAAGCTCTTCGCCGCGGCCCCTGCCGCGGCTTTTTTTGTCCGCGTGAATGGGCGTGTGAGTTCGCGAGTCGTCGCGCGAGGCATCCGCAGAATGCTGCGGAATCCTTAAAAAGAAAGAAGCCCGCACGAAGGCGGGCTAATCCATGCTCGGGTTACATGGCGAGGTAAATCAAATCGGCGGGTCGTGCCGCTTGTTTAAATGCGGCATCGACCGGGACGACCGGATCGTTCAGGCGGCAGCGTGCGCTTGCAGGCGCTCGAGCTGCGTCATGAGCGAGTCGATCGTACGAAACTGGGCGTGGGAGAGTTGTGCTGTATCGAGCAGATTCGAGAGGCGCTGATGCCAATACTCGAATGAGAGGATGGGAATCGCGCCCTCAGTCAGCAGCGACGGCACCATGACGCGCATGATGTGCGCGATTTCCTGATCGATAAACTTCACGTTTCGGCCCCCCGGATATCGTCGAAATCTCATTAAGTGGATTTCGTGTAACCACTGTAATTCGCCACTAAGAGGTGTATAGCTATCACTTCTGATAGGGCGCCGGGAGGGCGTGGTCTCCCCCGGGTCGAAGCCTTGTCAGCCGGGCTTCTCAGCCATCCTGACGATCGGTTGACAGGCTCGGATCGGGGGATATCCTGGTGTTGTGCGCATGCTGTTCACGCGCATTTCAGGCGTTTTTCACAGGGTTCTACGGGAGTGCTTAATGTCGCCAGCCGCGGCCGTAATAGCCGCCAAAGCCGACTCCGACATCGACCGTAGGCGCCGCGTAATAGCCCGGCGCGTAGCCGTAACCGTAAGCCGGTGCGGGCGCGTAGGCATACGGCGGCGCCACGACACAACCCGTGAGGCTCGCCATACCGGCGGCGAGTGCAATCGCGCAAAAGAATTTGATCGTTTTCATCGTTTTCTCCTGATGCACGTATTGTCGGCGTGCGTCTCGTTTGAAAACGAAACGATGTGTGACGATGGATTACCGCACCGAGGCGGCGCGGCGTCGGCGCGCGGGACGCGTTGCGAATCCTTACGTTTATGCGGAATTCGCAATCATGATCGGGCGGTGAAAGCGCGCAGGCGCGCTATTTCACGCTTTATTTCCCGATACAGAACCGGCTGAAAATCACGCCGAGCAGGTCGTCGGAAGTGAATTCGCCCGTAATTGAATTAAGCGATTCCTGCGCGAGCCGCAGTTCTTCGGCAAACAGATCGAGCGCCTGCGCGTTTTGATCGGCGTGCGCCGCGGCATTCGCGAGTTGCTCGCGCGCCGCACGCAGCGCGATCAGGTGACGCTCGCGCGCCAGATAGACGCTTTGCGCGTCGGCCTGCCAGCCCGCGATACGCAGCAACTCGCCACGCAGCAGCGCCACACCGTCGTTTTGCTTCGCCGAAAGCCGGACTTCGCAGACCTGCGTACCGTTGTTCGCGTCACGCGTGGCGACTTCGGGCGCGACGCCCGTGAGATCCGTCTTGTTGAGCACGCGCACGACCGGCACGCACGCCGGAAAACGCGCCGCGATGATCTCGTCCTCGGGCGTCATGCCCACGCGCGCGTCGAGCAGATGCAGCACCACATCGGCGCGGTCGATCTCGCTCCACGTGCGCTCGATGCCGATCTTCTCGACTTCGTCTTCGGTATCGCGCAGACCCGCCGTGTCGATCACGTGCAGCGGAATGCCTTCGATCTGGATGGTTTGCGAAATCTTGTCGCGCGTGGTGCCCGCCACGGGCGTAACGATCGCGAGCTCCGCGCCCGCGAGCGCATTGAGCAGCGACGACTTGCCGACGTTCGGCTGCCCCGCGAGCACGACCGCGAGACCCTCGCGCAGCAGCGCGCCCTGACGCGCCTCGGCCAGCACATGGTCGAGCTGGGCGCGAATGTGCGTGAGCTTGCCGCGGGCGTCCGCGGCTTCGAGGAAGTCGATTTCCTCTTCGGGGAAGTCGAGCGTGGCTTCCACGAGCATGCGCAGCGTGACGACGTCGTCGACGAGTGCGTGGATGTCGCGCGAAAACGCGCCGTCGAGCGAGCGGCCCGCCGAGCGCACCGCCGCCTCCGTGCTGGCTTCGATCAAGTCGGCGACGGCTTCGGCCTGGGCGAGGTCGAGTTTGTCGTTGAGGAACGCGCGGCGCGTGAACTCGCCCGGCTCGGCGAGTCGCAGACCGAACGCGCGCCCCGCCTCGATGCAGCGCTGCAGGACGAGTTGCAGCACGATCGGGCCGCCGTGTCCCTGCAGCTCGAGCACGTGCTCGCCGGTGTACGAATGCGGCGCCGGGAAATACAGGGCGATGCCGCGGTCGAGCGTGGTGTTCGCGCCGTCGAGAAACGGCACGTAGCTCGCATGACGCGGCGCGAGCGTCTGGCCGGTGAGCGCCTGCATCAGCGCCTCGGCGGCCGGTGCGCCCGCGCGCCCGAACGAGACCCGCACGACGCCGATTCCGCCGCGTCCGGGCGCAGTGGCAATGGCGACGATGGGATCGGAATCGGTGGCGAGCATGGCTGGATGAATCGACGTGGACTAAGCCGCAACGGGCAGGCCGACGCCGCGACGGACGCCGGAAAGAAAGTGCGTGGATTGTAACGCGACGCGCGGGCGCACCTTCGACCTCAGCGTCTTCGAGACTTATCTCAATTTATCTCAAATTAGCTAAGATTGATCCGATGGAAAAGCTGCGGCATTGAGACCATGCGACCGAAAATCCCGGCCAAAATGCCGCACTAACAGGCATCGTTAAATCGCGCCCCAATTTGCAACCGATTTGTTGCGCTATCTGCGGATTCGGGCGAAGTGTAACTCGTGTGAGCTAGATCTAGCTCAACTGGTTGTCAACTTCGACAAAAGCCGATTGCACAATCTGGCCCATGCCAACGCCCGAAGAAAAAGCCGCTTTCGCCGACCGCCTGCAACTGGCGATGCGGCGCTCGCCCGACAAACCGCGCGGCAGCACCGATCTGGCGAACAAGTTCAACCTGCGCCACCACGGCGAGCACCCGGTCTCGCCGCAAACCGCTCACAAATGGTTGAGCGGCCGCACCATTCCCACGCACGACAAACTGCAAACGCTGGCCAACTGGCTCGACGTGGATGTGCACTGGCTGCACTACGGACCCTCACCGCATACGCCGGCGGCGGGCGCCACGCCGAAGCCGCGCAAACCCGACGAGCGCTACCCGCTTTCCGAGGAAACGCTCGAACTGGCTTCGAAGATCGAGTCGCTGAGCCCGCATCATCGGTATTTGCTGGAAGAACTCGTGACGCAGTTCTACGGCGGCCCCGAGAAACGCTGAGCGCCCAGTATCGCCTGAGCGCGCTTTGCGGCTGCAAGCGAAGAACGCTCCAACCTTGGCCACGGACAATAAAAAAGCCGCCCGGTTTGCACCGGGCGGCTTTTTTTCTGGCTAAGGCCTGAGAGATCGGAACCCGCGCTTATGCGGCTTCCTTCTTCTTGCCCTTGCCCATCATGCGCGTGATGTAGTACTGCTGCGCGATCGACAGCACGTTGTTCACGACGTAGTACAGCACGAGACCTGCCGGGAAGAAGAAGAACATGGCCGAGAACGCGAGCGGCATGAACATCATCATCTTGGCCTGGACGGGGTCCGGCGGCGTCGGGTTCAGGCGGGTCTGCACGAACATCGAGACGGCCATCAGCACCGGCAGGATGAAGAACGGGTCTTGCTGCGAGAGGTCGTGAATCCAGAGAATCCACGGCGCGCCGCGCATTTCCACCGACGACAGCAACACCCAGTACAGCGAGATGAACACCGGAATCTGGATCACCACCGGCAGACAGCCGCCGAACGGATTCACCTTCTCGGTCTTGTAGAGCTCCATGAGCGCCGCGTTCATCTTCTGCGGGTCGCTCTTGAAGCGCTCGCGCAGCGCCTGCATGCGCGGCGTGATTTCCTTCATGCGCGCCATCGACTTGTAGCTCGCGGCGGACAGCGGGAAGAACACGGCCTTGATCAGCAGCGTGAGCAGCACGATCGCCCAGCCCCAGTTGCCCACGTAGCCGTGGATCTTCTCGAGCAGCCAGAACAGCGGCTTGGCGATGATCGTCACCCAGCCATAGTCCTTCACGAGCTCCAGACCCGGCGCGACGCCTTCGAGCATGCGCTCTTCTTCCGGACCCGCGAACAGGCGCGCCTGCACGTTGTCGGTCGCGCCCGGCGCGATCGTGCCGAGCGGCTGCTTCACGCCGACGCGGTAGAGGTTGTTGTCGAACTTCTCGACGTAGATGTCACGCTTGACGCCCTGCTGCGGAATCCACGCCGTGGCGAAGTAATGCTGCACCATCGCGACCCAGCCGTTGTCGGCCTGGTTCACGTAGTCCGCCTTGTTCTTGTCGATGTCGCCGAACGTGATCTTCTGGAAGTGATGCTCGTTCGAGTACACCGCCGGGCCGATGAAGGTGTGCGAGAAGCGCGGCGTTTCGACCGGCTGGCTGTCGCGCACGAGCTCCATGTAGAGCGTGGGCGAAACCGGCGTGCTGCCGACGTTCTGCACCTTCGTGTCGACGCCGATCACATAGCTGCCCTTCGTGAACGTGTAGGTCTTGGTGACCTTCACGCCGCCTTTTTCGGGCGACTCGAGCGAGATCTGGAACGACGTGGCGTCGCCGCTCAGGTCGCGCGGACCGTTTGCGACGGTGAAGACGTCGGTGTGATTCGGGAAGTCGCCACCCAGCAGACCCGTACGCGCGAGGTACGTGTGGTCGTTGGTGTGGTCGAACAGCGTGATGAACTGGTCGGGCTGCTTGCCGTCGCCTTCCTTCACGAGCGAGAGCTTCGTGAGCGTGCCGCCGCGCGTGTCGATCACGCCGTCGTAGACATCGGTGCGGAAGTGCACGAGCTGCGCGGCGGCTTCGGCGGGCTGGGCCGTGCCGGTGGGCGCCGTGCCTGCGGCCGTGGCCGGCAGATCGGAGGCGGCATTAGCCGCGCTCGCGGGCGTTGCGCCGCTTGCGGCGTTCTGCTGCGTTTGCGTCGCGCTCGGGAAGAACATCGACTGACGTCCGTGGTCGCGCTGCCAGTTGTCGTACAGCATGACCGCTGACATGAAGAAGATGACCCATAGGACGGTGCGTTTGATATCCATGCGTTGTCTCAGTGTCGATGGAAGGCGCGTCAGCGCTTTTTCGGAGATGCAGGCGGGACCAGGTCGACGCCGCCCGCCGAAAACGGGTGGCAGCGGCAAAGCCGCCGCGCGGCGAGGTAAGTCCCGCGCGCGGCGCCATGATACTGGATTGCCTCGCGCGCGTAATCCGAACAGGAAGGGTAAAAACGGCAGCGGTTGCCGAGCAGGGGACTCACGGCAAGCTTGTAGAAGCGCAGTAAAGCGATCAGTACCGTTTGCATGGCGTGGCGACCGGACAGCGCCGCTAGGAAAGACGAACGTCGTGCCCGGCCAGCGGGCGCGGCCTGCACAGCAATCGCGACGGACCGGCGCGCGGCCCTCACGAGGCAGCGCCGCCCGTCTCGGGCGCGGCGCGCCGCCTGGCGACTTCGCGCGCGGCCTTGTCGAGCAACATCTCGATTTCGGTGCGACAAAGTGTCTTCAGCGGCGGCGACGAAGCGCACGGCATGGCCTTGCGGTCGAATTTCGTGTGCAGGCGCAGCAGCAGGTCGAAGCCTTCGAACTGCGCGCGGCGCACGCGAAACGCCTCGCGGGCGATGCGGCGCACCAGGTTGCGCGTGACCGCGCGCGGCGCGTACTTCTTGCCGATCACGAGCCCGAGCCGCGCCTCGTTGCCGGTGGCGCGGCCGTACACGACGAAGTGCGCGGCGCGGCGCCAGGGGCGCAAACGAAAAACGGATGAGAACTCATCCGTTTTCAGTAGCCTTGCGGCTTTCGGGAAAGCGGCCTGCGTTCGCGACGTGCCGTGAGGCACCTCGTTCGCGTTGTCCGCTTCGTCCGACAGTTTCACGTCTGGCCCGCTATCGTCGATCGTGGTCGATTGTGCTGATAGCGGTGCTATCGACAAAACTGGTAAGCGGCGCGCTTAGATGGCGAGACGCTTGCGACCCTTCGCACGGCGTGCGTTGATCACTTTGCGACCACCGGCGGTCTTCATGCGCACGCGAAAGCCATGGGTACGCTTGCGGCGGGTAACGGAAGGTTGGTAAGTACGTTTCATGTTGCTCTCACTTGTTGAGAAATGACCGCGGCGAGCATCGCGGAAAAAAGCAATGGCCGGTGGTACAAGGGATTGGTTTTCGCGGAACCCGCTATTTAATCCGGTTTTTCGTTGGCCGTCAATAGGTTAGGGCGTCGAAGCGCGAGCAAAGTGTGCTCGGAGGCAGCAAACCGTTCCGTCCCGCATTCGTGGGGAGCCTTGTTGCGCCACGCTCATCCACAGTATGAGAGAAGATACGGCACCTTGATCCGTCCCTGTGGATAACTTCCTGGCCAGGCCTTTTCGGCGTTAGAATCTCGCCTATCCCAAGAATCCTGCTTGCCGCTCCGGCCCGCCTGCTTGCCGCAACTCCTTGCCGCGCGGGCGTCCGGAGCATTTGTTTTCGCCCCGCCAGGGCCTTGTTGCATTTGTGCGACACGCGCGGCGCGAACGCATTTGCACGCAAACAAAACGACCACAGCATCTCGATGAACGAATTCTGGCAACACTGTTCCGCACTACTGGAGCGCGAATTGACGCCCCAGCAGTACGTGACGTGGATTAAACCGTTGGCCCCGGTTGCCTTCGACGCTGCGGCGAACACGCTGCAGATAGCCGCTCCCAACCGCTTCAAGCTCGACTGGGTGAAGAGCCAGTTCTCGGGCCGGATCACCGATCTGGCGCGCGACTTCTGGCAGACGCCCGTCGACGTGCAATTCGTCCTCGACCCGAAGGCGGGCATGCGCGCGCCTGTCGCCGCTCCCGCGCCGCGCGCGCCGCTGGCCGCCGCCGAAGCC
>NZ_JAAGPN010000238.1:0-12477 GCF_017104805.1 Paraburkholderia sp. Ac-20347
GCCAGGTTTCGTTGAGCGCGACGGTGCGCAGGATCTCCGCGACCGCGAGCGTGGCGATGCCCCAGTAATCCGACGACAGCATGCGGCCCAGCCGCGCGATCGCCACGGCCAGCATGCTGGCGGCGGCGAGCGCGAGCAGCACGGCCACCGGCAGCGGCCAGCCGAGCTGCGACGCGATCCCGGCCGCGTAGGCGCCCAGTCCCGCGAACGCGATGAAGCCGAAATTCACCATGCCCGCGTAGCCGGCCTGCAGGTTGAGTCCGAGCGCCATCATCGCGGCGAGGCACGCCGAGGTCAGCAGATGGATCAGGAAACTAGACACGCCGCACCTCCCGGTCGAATATCCCGTACGGCCGGAACATCAGCGCGACGAGCAGAATCAGGAACGACACCGCGCTGACGTAGGTGACCGGAAAGACCAGCGATCCGTGCCCGGTCAGCGCGCCGAGGTCGGTGTCGAGCATCACGGTTTCGGCGAGGGCGATCAGCAGCGCGCCCGCCGCCGCGCCGAGCGGATTGCCGAGGCCGCCGAGGATCGCCGCCGAAAACACCGGAATCAGCAGGTTGTTGCCGAGATTCACGTGCACGCTTTCGGTGAGCCCGAGCATCGTGCCGCCCAACGCCGCGAGCACGCCGCTCGCGAAGGTGATGACGTTGGTGACGCGTTGCGCGTCGATGCCGGTGGCGAGCGCAAGCGGCCGGTTAGACGCCAGCGCACGCATCGAACGCCCGATATCCGTGCGGTACAGCAGCACGGAAAACAGCAGCAGGGTCAGCGCGCCGCAGAGGATCGAATCGAGTTGCGCGCGCGAGATCGCGACATCGCCGATCAGCAGCGGCGGCGTCAGATCCTGCGCGTATTGCAGCGGCCGCGAACCCGCCGTGCCGAGCACGAGCGCGACGGCGATCAGCGACACCGCGAGCGAGCCGATCATCGCGACCGCGCTGCCCGAGCGCAGCAGCCGCGCGAACACGAACACGTTGAGCAGCACCGCGAGGCAGCCGACCAGCGCGCACGATGCCGCGGCCGCGAGCACGAGCGGCAAGCCCGCGCGTTCGAAGCCGAGAGAGGCGAACGCGCCGAGCATCGCGTACTGCACGTGGGCGATGTTGGGAAAGCGGATCAGCGAATACAGCGTGGACAGCCCGATCGAGACGAGCAGCAGGTCGGAAGTGCGGATCAGGACGTCGAGCAGAAACTGCAGCATGGCGTTCTCCGTGGAAGGCGGGCGTGGACGCTTACTGGGCGACGACCGCCTGCTTGAAGACCACTTTCTCGTAGGGCTGGACGGCGCGCTGACCGTCGCCGTCGAAGGCGATGTCGCCCGTCACGCCGTCGTAGCCTTTGCCGATCGCGGCCATCGCGGTGCGGATCTTCGCCGGATCGGCGGAATGCGCGCTGTTGATCGCGGCCGCCGCGAGCATCGTGGCGTCGTAGGCGTAGCTGCCGAACGCGGAGCGCGGCGCTTCCTTGTAGGCGCTCTGGTAGGCGTCGGCATAGGCTTTCGCGGTGCCGCCGAGCGCGCCCACTTCGAGACCGATCTGGCCTTGCGCGATCTGCGGCGGCGTATCGCTCGTGCACATCGTCAGATAGATGCCGTACCACGGCGTCTTGTTCAACTGCATTTCGTAGGCCTGACGATTGAGCGTCGCGGCTTCCTGGCCGTAGGCGCTGTATACATAGGCGTCCGGCTTGGCGCGCGCCGCCTGTTCCAACTCGCGTCGATAGGTCGATTGCCCTTCGGTGTACAGCACCTGCGAAACCACGGTGCCGCCGAGCGCCTCGAAGCGCTTTTTGAACTCGCCCGCGAGCCCCTGGCCATAACCGTTGTTCGGCGCGATGAAGGCCACGCGGTGCAGATTGCGCGCGTAGACGTCCTGCGCGGCGAAACGCGCCGAGAGATCGTCGAGCCCGATCACGCTGAACGAACCCGCGCCGATCTTGCGTACCTGCTGGCTCGACGAGCCGATATTGACGTGCACCTCGCCCTGTCTGACGAGGAACTGCCCGATCGGAATCGTCACCGACGAGGAGAACTCGCCGAGCACGACGGGCACGTGATCGACCGTGGCGAGCTTGCGCGTGGCGTCGAGCGCGGTGTTGGCCGTGCCGCCGGAATCCTCGACGCGCACTTTCAGCTTCCGGCCGAGCACGCCGCCTTGCGCATTGATCTTCGCGACCGCGAGTTCGATGCCGCGCCGCTGATCTTCGCCGATCGACGCGCTCGACCCGCTCAACGGCAGCACGGCGCCGAGTTCGACGTCCGCCCAGGCACTCGACGCGCAAAGCTGCCACGCCACGACGGCTCCGACACTCCAGCGAAACAGGTTCATCGTTTTCTCCTTCTCCGGTTGAGTATTGAACGCTGTTTAAAATACAAAAGTGTCTACAGAATTGCCGATCAAAAATACTTGCGCGAGAAATTTTTCTGGAATTTATACGAGCGTCGATATCGTTATGAAATATCCATAAATGCCCTTAAATAGCGCACTTTTCTGCACTCGTCGGGTTCCTGATCGCACCGATCTGGACGGCTTGCACAGACGTGGAGCGAGGGCCGATTTTTATTGAAAAAGTGTATACAGCTTTGAATTACGAGTGCTAGCATCGGCCTCAACTTACCTGTCCCGAAAGGAGATGGCCGGATGGAAATCAAGCGTTTTGAAACGGGCGAGCGGATGAGCCAGATGGTGGTGGCGGGCGGTTTCGCGTTCATCGCGGGGCAGGTCGCGGACGATACGTCGCTCGATGTCGCGGGCCAGACCCGCCAGATTCTCGACAAGCTCGACCGCCTGCTCGAACTGGCGGGCGGCGACAAGCGCCTGATCGTCTCCGCGAGCATCTGGCTGGCGGACCATCGCAGCTTTGCGGAAATGAACAGCGTCTGGGACGCCTGGGTGCCGAAGGGACAGGCGCCCGCGCGCGCCTGTGTCGAGTCGAAGCTGGCGTTTCCGCCGTACACGGTCGAGATCGCGGCGATTGCGGCAATCGGAGCGACGGCTCCCGGAGCAACGGCTCCCGGAGCGTCCGCATGAAAACCATCGTGCTCGGTGGCGGGATCGTCGGCGTGACTACCGCTTACTTTCTGGCGAAGGCGGGGGACGAAGTGGTGGTGCTCGATCGGCGTGACGGTGTGGCGCTCGAAACGAGCTTCGCGAACGCAGGTCTGATCGCGCCGGGGCATTCGTACACGTGGGCGTCGCCGCGCGCGCCGAAGATCCTGCTCAAGTCGCTGTTCATGGAAGGTCAGGCGCTGCGCCTCAAGCCGAAAGCCGACTGGCGCATGTGGGCATGGTGCTGGCTGTTCCTGCAGAACTGCACCGCCGAACGTTCGCGCCGCAATACGTCGATCAAGGTGCGTTTGTGCCGCTACGCGCAGCAGCAACTGCAACAGGCCACGCGCGACGAAGGGCTCGCGTACGACCGCATCAGCGGCGGGCTGCTGTATCTGTATCGCGATCCTGCTTCGTTCGAGCGCGGCGTCGCGAATATGTCGATTCTTTCCGATAACGGCTTGCCGCTGGAAACGCTCGACCGTCAGGCGGCGATTGCGCGTGAACCCGCGCTCAAAAGCGGCGGCGACGATATCGCCGGCGCGATCTATTGCCCGAGCGACGAAAGCGGCGACGCGCATCTGTTCACGCGCGCGCTGGAGCAGCGTTGCCGCGAGATGGGCGTCGATTTCCGCTTCGGCACCGCCATCGACGGCATCCGCGCAAACGGCGACGCGATCGACTACGTACAAACCGCGCAGGAGCGGCTCAAGGCCGATCGCTACGTGCTCGCGCTCGGCTCGTACTCGCCGCTTCTCGCACGCGAACTGGGCTATCGCTTGCCGATCTATCCGGTGAAGGGCTATTCGGTCACGCTGCCGGTCGACGATACGCACGACGCGCCCACGCTCGGCGGCGTCGAGGAAAACCAGCTGGTCGCGTGGGCGCGCTTCGGCCAGCGTTTGCGCCTGACGGCGACCGCCGAGTTCTGCGGCTATGACACGGCGCACACGCCCGCCGACTTCACGCACATGCTGGCGACCGCGCGCGCCTTGTTTCCGAACGGCGCGGACTACGCACAGCCGTCCTACTGGGCCGGACTGCGGCCGATGACGCCGGAAGGCACGCCGCTGATCGGCGCGACGCGGCATCGCAATCTGTATCTCAACACGGGGCATGGTCATATGGGTTGGACCATGTCGTGCGGCACTTCGAAAATCCTCGCCGACCTGATGAACGGACGGCAGCCCGAGATCGACATCACAGGGATGACACTACAGTGAGCGAACTTCTATCGAATCGCATCGAACCCGGCGTGGAGGCTTACGCGCGCTTCGGCTTCTCGCTCGACGCCGGCATTGCTTCGCGCGCGGCGATCGGCCTCGTCGTGCTCGCCACCGATCACACGATCGAATACGAATGGCGGCACATGCTCGCGCTCGACGGCGTGGCGTTCTACGAGAGCCGCGTGGCGAACTCGGCGGAGATCACGCCCGAAACGCTCGCGGAGATGGACGGGCGGATCGCGCCTGGCGTCGAACTGATCCGGCCTGGCGAGCATCTCGACGTGGTGGCGTTCGGCTGCACGTCGGCGTCGATGGTGCTCGGCGAGGAGCGGGTGTTCGAGCGGATCCGCGAGGCGCGTCCTGGCATTGCGTGCACGACGCCGATCACGGCGGCGCGAGTGGCGCTCGGCGCGCTCGGTGCGCGCGGCGTGGCGCTCCTCACGCCTTATGAGCGGCCCATCAACGAGGCGATGGCTCGTTACCTGCGCGAGCGCGGCGTCGACATCGTGCGCATGGGGTCGTTCGAGCATCGCGACGACAACGAAGTCGCACGCATCGACCGCGCCTCACTGGAGCAGGCGGTGGCCGGCCTGGCGAGCGATCCGGCGGTCGATGCCGTGTTCGTGTCGTGCACGAGCCTGCGGTTGGCCGATGCGATCGCCGGACTCGAAACGCGGCTTGGCAAGCCGGTTTTGTCGAGCAATCATGCGTTGGCGTGGCACGCGCTGCGGCTTGCAGGCGTGCACGACACGCTGCCCCAGTTCGGCCGTTTGTTCACGGTTTGACGCGCGGTGCGCGGGAAGTCCGGCAGGGTAGTTGATAATGAGCGGTTACAGGTCGATTCAGGAGACGAAATGGCAGCGAATTCCGTGATGACGCGGAACCTGCGTCCCGGTGTGCGGGACTCCGTCGCGCCGAAGCGCACGGGGATGACGGTCAACGAGATTTACGAGCAGTTGAAGCAGATGGCGGTGCTGTACGAGATCCGGCCGGGAGAGCGGGTCAACGAACTCGAACTGGCCGAGCGCCTGGACGTGAGTCGCACGCCGATTCGCGAGGCGCTCAACCGGCTGGTGGCGGAAAACCTGCTGGCGTTCGTGCCGAACCGTGGATTCTTCATTCGGGAACTGGACGGGAAGGACGTGTTCGATCTCTTCGAATTGCGGCGCTCGATCGAATCCACGGCGGTGATGCTCGCCTGCGAGCGCGCGTCGGACAACGATATCAAGGCGCTGCGCCGCTTCTGGAAGCAGGTGATGAAAAGCGCCGGGCGCATGTCGTCGGACGAACTGGTGGTGAAGGACGAGCAGTTCCATCTGGAACTGGCCGCGATGTCGGGCAACGTCGAGATCGGGCGGGTACTGCAAAGCATCAACGCGCGCATTCATTACGTGCGCTGGGTGGACGTCGATCAGCGCCGCAACGAGGCGTTCACCGAGCATCTGCAGATTCTCGACGCGCTCGCCGAGCGCGATGCCGCACGTTGCATGGCGTTGACGGATACGCATATCCGCTGGCGCATGGAGGAAATCACCCGCGTCGTGCATGCGAGCGTGGTGAAGCTCTACGCAAAATAACGGGCGCACCGAATGCGCCCGACGCGTTCCATCGAGACAGCAGTCGTCAAAAGGAGGAGGCGGCCGTCCGTGCATCGGGCGGCCTGATCGTCACTTTGACCGGGAGACGTTCATGAAATATGGAACGTTGATTACGCTGTTCAAACCGAGCGCGGAGCAGGCCGACCATCTGCTCCGTTTGCCTGCGCTGAGTCCAGTGGTCGTCGCGGTCGACAATTCTCCGCACGCGGATACCGCGCTGCACGCGCGCCTTGCCGCGCAGGGCGTCGACGTGATTGCCAATCACAATCGCGGCGGCATTGCCGGTGCATTCAACGCTGGCGTCGAATTTCTGATCCACCGCGGCTGCGATGTGTTTTTCCTTTTCGATCAGGATTCGACGGTTCCCGACGATTACTTTCACCGCATGCTGCTCGGATGCGCCTCGGTCGGCGACCCGCGCTTTCTGGTGGGACCGCGCATTTTCAATTTAAATGTTCAGCGCGATTTGCCGCTCTTTACCGTGCGCCGCTGGTCGGCGCAGATCGAGCCGATTCACGATGGCGCACACGGGCTGCAACCGTGTTCGGTGATTATTTCTTCCGGCACCGCGATTTCACTCGAAGCGTTCCGGGCGCTGGGGCGTTTTCGCGAAGACTTCTTTATCGACCATGTCGACGCGGAGTATTGCATGCGCGCACAGGCGCATGGCGTGCCTGTGTGCGTGAATGCGGATGTGTCGCTGCCGCACGAACTCGGCAAGCCGACGCCGGGACAGCACTGGCCGCGTGTCGATATTTTCGATCAGAGCGCACTAAGGCATTACTACGCGGCGCGCAACTGCATTCTGGTCGCGCGCGACTACTGGCACAGCTATCCGGCGCTGGCGCTGATCAATCTGATCACGCTGAAACATCTCGCGTTCGTGCTGCTGCACGGCCAGCAAAAGCGCATGAAACTTCACGCGATTCTCTGCGGTATCGGCGACGGTCTGCGGGGTAAATACGGCCGCGTGTGAAGTCGTAGCGATTCAGTCCGATTCCACTGCATCCGTGAATGAATAAAAATGGAATCGATCACTTAGTACGTCATCCTAATCTAACGAGGAAGGGAATCGAGATGAATGCAACGAAGTCGATCAAGCGTCGCTATACGGGTGCCTATTCCGTCGCGCCGACCATCTTTACCGAGTCGGGCGCGCTCGACCTCGAAGGGCAGAAACGTTGCGTCGATTTCATTATCGACGCCGGCGCGGACGGCCTGTGCATACTCGCGAATTATTCGGAACAGTTTTCGCTGACCGACGACGAACGCGCGCTGCTGACGACGACGATTCTCGATCACGTCGCGGGGCGAGTGCCGGTGATCGTCACGACCACGCATTTCAGTCCCGCAATCTGCGCGGCGCGCAGTCGCGCGGCGCAAGAAGCGGGCGCGGCGATGGTGATGATCATGCCGCCTTACCACGGCGCGACGATCCGTTGCAACGAAGCCGCAATCGAGCGCTTCTTCACCGAGGTGTCGGACGCCATCGAGATTCCCATCATGTACCAGGACGCGCCGATGAGCGGCACCTCGGTGTCGGCGGCGTTTCTGGCGCGGCTCGCGCGCGATATCCGCAATCTGTGCTACTTCAAGATCGAGGTGCCGCAATCGGCGGCGAAGTTGCGCGAATTGATCGAACTGGGCGGCGACGCGATCGAAGGGCCGTGGGACGGCGAAGAAGCGATCACGCTGCTGGCCGATCTGGATGCGGGCGCGACGGGCAGCGTGCTGGGCGGCGGCTATCCGGATGGGCTGCAGCCGATCCTGAAAGCGCATCTCGCCGGGAGCCGCGACGAGGCCGTGGCGGCCTATTCGCGCTGGCTGCCGCTCATCAATTATGAAAATCGGCAGTGCGGTTTGATCGCCTGCAAGGCGCTGATGATGGAGGGTGGCGTGATCGCGTCCGATGCGGTGCGCCGACCCCTCGTGCCACTGCATCCGGCGACGCGCGCGGGACTGATCGAGATCGCCCGGCGACTCGATGCGAAGGTGCTGCGCTGGGCGAATTGAGGTTGGTGGCTGGCGTGATGTGGTGAGGATTGCGCCGGCTTGTTGACGGTGCAGTGGACGTCAAAGGCTGCACCCTTGAGAAACTGAGGGAGGGACCTAAGTCGCGCGGCACAGACCTCCTCACGTATCGGCTCAAGGCTGGCAACAACGGCGACGTCTACACCATCCTCCTTCGCACGTTGGCTCTCGATCCTCCGCAGTTGCGCATTCCCTACTCATAGTTGCTCAACCGCATCGCCAAGATTTGCGAGCAGATGACGCCCTCCGGTTCGAGCACGACTGGCGTTTGCTTTCACATGGCAAATATTGCCAATGACGGTCAGTCTAAAATTCTCATGGAGTGGAATGCTAATTCGGAAATCATGAACATTCGGGAGCCGTACCTTCTGTTCTACATGCGCTGGTCCGACACGTTGGTGAAGCTCGACGGAAATTGATCGGCGACTCCGAAGCGCCCCAGCGCGGCCGGTGAGTCCGACGCGTTAGACCGTTGTTTCCATCACATAGGGGATAAATCGAACGATCTCATCCCCCGCCCATTCATTGAAGGCGAGAAACTGCGTCTGGAGCGGAGCGACTTCGTTGCACCCGAACACCTTGGCCGCCGTATCGGCGGCGCCAAAGCCACCCGTGTTGCCCGCCCCCAGCGGCGAGCAGTGGACGCGATAACGGGGCGCCCGCAGCGTGAGCGATCATCTACAAGCGCTGGAACAGTGCACGAGCGCGCTGCTCTCGCGGCTTGCCGCGCCCACGCGGCGCAAGATCATGCTCGACGTGGCGCGATCTACGTCGCAGTCAGCAGACGCGCATCAGAACTGGACGGCGCGAAGTACAGACGGGTTCGCGCTCGGCGTCGCTGGCCGTTGTCGCGCGCATGGCCAGTGTTCACCAGCTCCGCGAGTTCGCGCCCGTGGCACCGAGCGGCCCGAATGCTCAATATCCCACACCCAGAAGGAAAGCTCCTTGAGCCGCCGGCATACATCGGAGGAATTTGCGGCGGAGGGCTGAAACGCGCTGACGTCAAACCTCGAACATAGAATGATAAGAAAACGTTGATCACACAGTCCGTGTTTCTTCCGTTTCGTAACCGCGACGCGTGCAGTCAATCAATTAAAAATATAAATTTCACGTTTTCTGACGTTGAATAGTCTCAGCGTCAAAACGATCAATATAAAAAATCAGCATCGAACTAACCATTCAAAAACCTTTGCATCACGCAGGACTTCACCTAATCTGGTTCATAAACGTGCTCCAGAAAGGAGATGGCGAAGTGGCTACGGATATAAGTTCAACGGAACCCGCTGGGTCTGGCGACAAACCTACCATTATTGGGAAGTTCGTCTTTATCATCAGATCTATACGCCGACGCGCATGGCGGTTCATGCTGCTCGGGCTATTCTTGGGGCTCGCATTTCTCACTGCCTACAATCTTGCGATCGAATTCGCGCATTCGCGCTATACATTCACCAGTTTGGAGCAGCTCCCGTTTTTGGCGCGCATGGGCCTTGAACTGCTTAGAGACATTGGCGTTGGCTTCTGCGTCGCAGCCATAGCTGGCGTTGGTTTCGAAGCATTTGATCAGTCAAGTCCTATGGCTGTATCTGAAGTCACAATCGAGGACAGAATGAAGTTTGTTGTAGAAGCTGCCAGGAATATGGAGCATTACAATGATCCGATTGGCGCGATCGAGTATCACATTGATGAACTTCTACCTAATACGAAATATGACGGATTAAATGCAAATATCGTCGCACTGTTGAGTGCTCTTTCTGAGATCAAAAAAATCGACAACCCGAAATATTCTGGCAAGGAGGTCAATGAATATGTTTCATATCTGACTTGGATGCTGGATAAGTTTGTCCTTGATGGGGTTAATCAACTTGGTCAACTAATCCGTGCCATTGGAACTGATAACTCCGTTTTTACGGCAGCCTATGCGCCCCCAGATCGAAAAACGTTAGCACAGCGACTTCTCGCCGCGCAGATGTGTAGCATGGAGGCCGGCGATACTTATGACTCTGTCGCTAACGTCAGCCTGTATCTAGGTGGAGACTGTGATCTTTACCGCAAAGCGACCTTAGGAGCATTGAATAAAGGAGTGAAAATTCGCCGCGTTTACAACGTTTGCGAATTTGACATCACAGATCGCCCAATGGTTGAAGATGAAATTAAGTCTCAACTCAGGCAGTTCAATTCACGGCACTTTCAAGCGCGGATTTTCAGTAATGCGGAAGCCGGGATGGTATCGGAGAAAGAGGCAAGGCAGTTTGAACTACCTAATCGTGATGCTCTCAAGAATCTCTACTTTGGCATATTCAAACATGAGATAGGAGGAGCCGTTGCATTTAACGCTGGGGCGATCGACGTGTCAAGGCTGAGCCTAAGGGCGTTCAGCAGGACAAGTGATGTGGGTATTTCAACAGACTTATTTGAATTTATCTGGGATAGATCGAATGCGAATATTTGTCAACTTGAATCCTTTCGATCCTCGCACAGATAACGTGCGTACTCTTCCAAAACGGCAAATCCAATTGGACTGCGGAAATGGAACGGTGTCTGTTCCTGTCACGTAGATAGAGACGACAGCCTTTTTGTACACCGCTAGCTCACACTGGTATTGGCGCTCACATATGGGACCGCGCTGGCCATACCGGCCGGCGGACGCAAAACCGTAACCCAAAGCCAGTTTGCCCGCTCGCATGACATCGGTGACTTGGGCAAGCGGACTGGTGGTCCGCGCGCGGACAAAATCGTGACGTCGGCGTAGCAGGAAACCGGAATCGTGCGTACCCGGATGCCGACGATACGCATGGGAAAATTTTCGCTCAGCGGTATTGAGATGCGCTTTCGGTTCGGCGCCAAATCGATATTGGTATGTCACCATTGGGTCGAGCCGTAACGCGGTAGCTTAACTCTCCATTCTCGAGTTGATAGTGCCGGGTCTGTTGCGTTTGCTCCCAATTCGGGAACGAAGCGCTTTGGATGTTGAACGTCAATGTCTGACTCGGGCGATCTACGATGAGTGTACCGAAATGGGTGCTAGCCCCCAAGATGGCGGCTTTGTACTCGGCAGCCGTAACTTTTCCCTTATCGTTCGATGCAAACGGTTGCCGTTCGGACTTGAATATCTGGAGTGAATAGTTACCCTGAGCGTCGATAATCAACAGTCCTTTTGGATTGGCGCCGTAGTCGTGGGCTCGCGATCCATCACTATGTTGAACATCCGCTGCGACGAGCGTCCACGTCCCGATCAACGAAGGGTCAATCGTGGAGTCTCCCGCGTACGCGTTGCCGCTCGATAGTGAGCATATCGAAACGGCAGAGAGCAGGAGATTCAATGCGAGGGGCGTTCTAACAAACATGTATTTCTCCTCTGTGGCGTTTTGATGGCAAACAGTTGAGGGATAAATGGACAGCAAATCAGGCGATGACCTCTCATCCGAGTAGAACTCGATTGACATGATTGCTCAACCAGTTTTTTTGTAAAATTCGCATGCACATTCGGAATGCGGACGTATTGGTTGTTAAGGGGAATCAAATTTTTCAAACGCACACGCCCAAGAATTGGGAAAATCCGGGAATTTATAATTGAAGTCTCCCGCATCGAGATCACTGATGAAGGCGATCGTCTCTTGAAAGCTCGGAAGCAAACCTTGGGACGAAAGCAATAGTGGGTGCAATGTGCATCCGGCATCCGGTTACCTCCGGGTGCCTCCATTGGAAGTCCTGGCGTCACACTTAACATAATCTAAGTTATCGCATTTCCACGAAGGCCACCCCAACCCCAACCCCAACCCCAACCCCAACCACCTTGCATCAAACCCAATAAACGATAATAATTCTCATTCGTAAAATAACCGTAAGTGACATGAAACCGGCCGCCCGTGCGGCACTGGTGCCGTGCAGACCGATCCGTGCAGCCGTCTTCCAGCCTCGCCAACGCCTTCGCCGCGCATTACCGGACGCTCGTCGCGTTCGCCGCGCGCCGCATGAAGTCGGCGGAGGCCGCGGCGGATCTGGTCCACGACGCGTTCGTCAAAGTGGCGTCCTTGCCCGGCACCGCCGAGGTCCGGCAGCCGCGCGCGTTCTTCGTGCGCGTGATCGAGAACCTCATGATCGACCGTTTCCGCGAAAGCCGCGCGTCGGCGCACGCACGCATCGACGTGACGCCGCTCGACGACGATAATGACGCCTTTGCCGATCTGGCGGTCGATCCCGTCGATCCGAGCCAGCTCGCCGAGGCCATGCAGACGGCGCGCGCGCTCGAAAGCGCCGTGAACGCGCTGCCTGCGCGCTGCCGCGAGGTGTTCGTGCTGCGCAAGGTGCACGGGCTCTCGCACGAAGCGATCGCCGAGCGTCTGCAGATCAGCAAGAACATGGTCGAAAAGCATTTGCGGCGCGCCTTGCTGGGTCTCGTCGCAGCAGCTGGAGGCGCGCAAGGCCACGACACTCCGGCGGCAACTGAGTAAGGAATTCCTGCGACGAGCGATGTACGGTGCCGATTCAGCGGACGCCGCGGGGGACGCGCGGGCGGACGCGCATGGGGGCCGGGGTGGCGCCGAGGCGGCCGTATGGGTGGTGCGGAG
>NZ_JAAGPN010000239.1:0-12460 GCF_017104805.1 Paraburkholderia sp. Ac-20347
CGCGGCGGGCGGCGGCAGGCGCGGCGCGCGACTTCGTGCTGGGCGCCGTGGTCATGAACGGCCACGGCGAGGTGCTGCATTTCGGCGGCCAGGTCGTGAAGAACGTGGCGGGCTACGACGTGGCGCGGCTCATGGCTGGGTCGCTCGGCACGCTCGGCCTCATGCTCGAACTCTCGGTCAAGGTGCTGCCGGTGCCGCAGGCCGAAACCACGCTGCGCTTCGACATGAACGGCACCGACGCCGTGCGCAAGCTCAACGAATGGGGCGGCCGCCCGTTGCCGATGACGGCCAGCGCCTGGCGCAACGGCACGCTGGCCGTGCGTCTGGCGGGCGCGGAGGCGGCCGTGAAGTCCGCACGCACCTCGCTCGGCGGCGAGGTGGTGGACGCCGTGGAAGCCGAGCGCTTCTGGGCGGGCCTGCGCGAGCAAACCGACCCGTTTTTCGCCTCCATCGCGCCCAACGCCGCGCTCTGGCGTCTCGCGCTGCCCTCGATCGCCGAGCCGCTGCAGTTGCCCGGCGCGCAGCTGATGGAATGGGGCGGCGCACAGCGCTGGTGGATCACCGAAACCGACGCGCAGACGGTGCGCATCACCGCCAAGCAGGCGGGCGGCCACGCCACGATGTTCCGCACCGGCCGCGAGTACGACCGCAGCGCGGGCGTGTTCACGCCACTGCCCGCTCCGCTGATGAAGATCCATCGCGGCCTGAAAGCCGCGTTCGACCCGGCCCGCATCTTCAATCGCGGCCGCCTGTATTCCGACTTCTGACCTGACCATCACGCGGCGATGCAGACGAACCTCGCGGACTTCATTCGCAACACCCCCGACGGCGACGAAGCCGACGCGATCCTGCGCAAGTGCGTGCATTGCGGCTTCTGCACCGCGACCTGCCCGACCTACCAGTTGCTCGGCGACGAGCTCGACGGCCCGCGCGGGCGCATCTATCTGATGAAACAGATGGTGGAAGGCGCGACGGTCTCGAAAAGCACGCTCACGCACCTCGACCGCTGCCTCACCTGCCGCAGTTGCGAGACGACCTGCCCCTCGGGCGTGCAATACGGCCGGCTCGTGGAAATCGGCCGCAAGCTCGCCGAGGAGCGCGTGCCGCGCCCGCTGCGCCAGCGTCTGACCCGGCGTTTTCTCGCGGGCTTCCTGCCGCGCCGCATGCTGTTTTCGCCGGCCATGCGCCTCGCCCAGCAAGTGCGCGCCCTGCTGCCGCGACGGCTGCGCGACAAGGTGCCGGTGCGCCAGCGCCCGCTCGCCTGGCCGAGCGCGAAACACACCCGCAAGATGCTGATGCTCGCGGGTTGCGTGCAGCCTTCGATGATGCCCAACATCAACGTGGCCACGGCGCGCGTGCTCGACGCTCTGGGCATCGAAACGGTAGTGGCCCCGCAGGCGGGCTGCTGCGGCGCGATCCGTCTGCACATGGGTTACGCCGACGACGCCCTGAACGACGTGCGCGCGAACATCGACGCCTGGTGGCCGCATATCGAACAAGGCGTGGAGGCGATCGTGATGAACGCCTCCGGCTGCGGCGCGACGGTCAAGGAATACGCGCACCTGATGCGCCACGACCCCGTCTACGCGGAGAAAGCGCGGCGGGTTGCGGAACTCACGCGCGACCTGGCGGAGATCCTGCCGCCATTCGAGGACCAGTTGCTCGCGGCCACGCGACGGCGCGGCATTCATACCGTGGCGTACCACCCGCCCTGCACGCTGCAGCACGGCCAGCAGCTGCGCGGCGGTGTGGAGCACGTGCTGCGCGCGCTCGGGCTCGACGTGCGCCTGCCCGTGGACAGTCACCTGTGCTGCGGCTCCGCGGGCACCTATTCGATCACGCAGCCGCGCCTCTCGTACACGCTGCGCAATCAGAAGGTGGATCGGCTCAAGGCGCTGGAGCCGCAACTGATCGTCTCGGCCAACATCGGCTGTATCGCGCACCTGCAAAGCGGCACGGCGATTCCGGTCACGCACTGGATTGAGTTGATCGAACATATGCTGGCGGCGAATTGAGGCCGGCAAGGCGCCGGACGTCGAAAAAATACGTCCCAGCGTAGCGATTCGCCGATCGCACCAACAGTCGGCCAGATGGCGTAGGAGCCAGCCCGTCAGGGCTCGCGACACCGATGCGCGCCGTCAGAAATTGGCCCAGGCATGACGCCGAAAAGCCCTACGTCTTTCGGCGGAGGTTTCGCGGCCCGGCGCAGTCCGTATAATTGCCTTCGTTCGTTTCATGTGCGCCGTAACGGCCGCGGGCAGCGCTGCGCGGCCGGCCTCCAATCCGATGACCGATCTCGTCCACAACCTCGAAGCCGTCCATGAACGCATCGCCGCCGCCGCCCGCAGTGCGGGGCGCGCGCCGGAATCCGTTGCGCTGCTCGCGGTATCGAAAACCTTCCCCGCCGACGACGTGCGCGCCGCGCACGCCGCCGGTCAGCGTGCGTTCGGCGAGAACTACGTGCAGGAAGCGGTGGACAAGATCGAGGCGCTCGCGGACCTGCGCGCGAGCCTCGAATGGCATTTCATCGGGCCGCTGCAATCGAACAAGACGCGGCCCGTGGCCGAGCGTTTCGACTGGGTCCATTCGATCGATCGACTGAAGATCGCCCAGCGCCTGTCGGAACAGCGCCCCACGGGCATGCCGCCGCTCAACGTGTGCCTGCAGGTCAACGTGAGCGGCGAAGCTTCCAAGAGCGGTACCGCGCCGGAGGAAGCCGTACAAATCGCGCACGCAATCGCCGCGTTGCCCAACCTGCGCCTGCGCGGGTTGATGTCCATTCCCGAGCCGGCTGAAACGCCCAAGGCGCAACGTGCGCCGCACCGGCAGCTGCGCGAGCTGTTCGACGCGCTGCGCGCCGACGGCCTCGCGCTCGACACGCTCTCCATGGGCATGTCGGCCGACCTCGAAGCGGCCGTGCTCGAAGGCGCCACGATTGTGCGCGTCGGCACCGCGATCTTTGGCGGGCGCGATTATTCTCACTGATTCAAGTACGCACTCCACACCATGAAAATTGCCTTCATCGGCGGCGGCAACATGGCCGCCGCACTCATCGGCGGTCTGATCCGCAAGGGCGTTCCCGCCGCCAACCTGTATGCGATCGATCCGAACGAGGACGCCCGCAAGCGCAGCGAGGAACAGTTCGGCGTGCGCACCGGCGCGGGCGCCGACGCGGCGCTGGCCGACTACGACGCCATCCTGCTCGCGGTGAAGCCGCAGATCGCCAAGGTCGTCGCCGAATCGCTCGCCCCGCATCTGGGCGCGCATCAGGTCGTCATCAGCATTCTCGCGGGCATCCGTATCGAAGATCTGTCGCGCTGGCTCAAGGGCCACACGCGTATCGTGCGCACGATGCCCAACACGCCCGCGCTGATCGGCATGGGCGCGACCGGTCTCGTGGCGAGCGGCGGCGTGGACGCGGCGGGCCGCGAACTCGCCTCGAACGTGCTGGGCGCGGTCGGCCAGACCGTCTGGTTCGACGACGAGAGCAAGATCGACGCCGTCACGGCCATCTCGGGCAGCGGTCCGGCCTACGTGTTCTATTTCATCGAAGCGCTCGAGGAAGCCGCCCGCCAGCTCGGCATGGACGAACAGCAAGGCCGCGCGCTCGCCATCGCCACGTTCGCGGGCGCGGCGCAACTCGCGCTGCAGTCGGACGAAACGCCCGCCGTGCTGCGCGAACGCGTCACGTCCAAGGGCGGCACCACGGCGGCGGCGCTCGCATCGTTCGACGCCTCGGCCGTGAAGGATGCCATCGTGCGCGGCGCACTGGCCGCCGACGCGCGTGCGAAGGAAATGGGCGAAGAGTTCGGCAAGCAGTAAGCCGCACGAGCCGCAGGCGCGGCGGTGGGCAGTCGCGGTCGCGCGGCGTCTCGCCGTGCAGCGTGGTGTTCGCCACGTGTTCACCACGTCATGCATCGCGCGTCATGCGTGATACGCCGCGCCAAGCGGCAGCGCAAAGAAAAAGCGCCTCGAATTTCGAGGCGCTTTTTTTACATCCGCAACGTGCGTCGCGCTTACGAACCGGCCACGAGGTAATGCGCGGCGATGCCCACGAACAGCACGCCGCCGAGCCAGTTGTTATGGCGGAACGCGGCGAAGCACGCCATGCGCTCGCGGTTCTTGATGAGCGTGTAGTGGTAGATCGCGCAGCCCACGGCCGCCGCCCAGCCGAGCCAGTAAAGCCAGCCGAATTGCTGCGTCATGCCGACCCACACGTAGATGCCCAGCGTGACCGCGTAACAGAGCATGATCGCGAACACGTCGAAGCGGCCGAACGTGAGCGCCGAGGTGCGGATGCCGATCTTGATGTCGTCGTCGCGGTCGACCATCGCGTACTCGGTGTCGTAGGCCACCGACCAGAACACATTGGCGATCAGCATGATCCACGCGAGCGCGGGCACGTGGTCCTGAATCGCGGCGAAGGCCATCGGAATGCCAAAGCCGAACGCGATGCCCAGATACGCCTGCGGAATCGCGAAAAAGCGCTTGGTGAACGGATAGGACGCCGCCACGAACAGCGCCACCACCGACAACTGCTTCGTGAGCCCGTTGAGCGGCAGGATCAGCAGAAACGAGACGATCGCCAGACCGGCGGCGATCGCCACCGCTTCCCACGCGCGGATGCGGCCCGAGGTGATCGGCCGTTCGGCGGTGCGTTTGACGTGACGGTCGAAATCGCGGTCGGCGTAGTCGTTGATCGCGCAGCCCGCCGAGCGCATCAGCACCGTGCCCACCGTGAAGATCACGAGCAGCGACAGCGACGGATGGCCGTTCGAGGCGATCCACAGCGCGTTGAGCGTTGGCCACAGCAGCAGCAGGCTGCCGATCGGCTTGTCCATACGGACGAGCCGCAGATAGAGCGGGAGTCGGGCGAACATGATGGGAGCGCGAAAAACGATGCCGCTATTGTAGGCCACGGCGGCGGCGCTTCGCCGCGAGTTCATCATCGGCGCGCGCGGGAAATCGGGCACGATGCGTCTGCGTGTGCGCTCTCGCAGGCCCTCAATCACGCGCCGCCAATGAAAAAGCCCGCCGGACCAACCAGCGGGCTTTATGTCCCGGCATCGGCGCGTGGCGCTTCAGCCGGGAATCGTGCGCATCAGACGCACATCAAACGTGTATCAAGCCAGCAGCGAACGCAGCATCCACGCGGTCTTTTCATGCGTCTGCATGCGCTGCGTGAGCAGGTCGGCGGTCGGCTCGTCGTTGGCGGCTTCGGTTGCCGGGAAGATCGCGCGCGCGGTGCGCACCACGGCTTCCTGGCCTTCCACGAGCTGGCGGATCATGTCTTCGGCGGCCGGCACACCGTCGGCTTCCGGAATCGACGAGAGCTTCGCGAAGTCCTTGTAGCTGCCCGGCGCGTGCACGCCCAGTGCGCGGATGCGCTCGGCAATCGCGTCGACGGCCAGCGCCAGTTCGTTGTACTGCCCTTCGAACATCAGGTGCAGCGTATTGAACATCGGACCCGTGACGTTCCAGTGGAAGTTGTGCGTCTTCAGATACAGCGTGTAGGTATCCGCGAGCAGGCGCGAGAGACCGTCTGCGATCTTCTTGCGATCCTTGTCGTTGATGCCGATATTCACGTGCTGCACAGCAGATTTCTTGGCCATGACGACTCCTATTTATAGCAGTGAGACTTCCGGTCGCTGGCGTCGCGGTCGCCACGGTACGTCGGTACGGCAGGCAATCCGCAAACGCTCGATCGGGCGTCAGTGTAGCGTAAAACCAGGGGCATCCGGCCCCAAGGTCGGACAAGGCTGAAGCAGCGCGTGTTCCCGGCGTCGTCAGCGCGCGACGAAATGCGCCAGAGCCTGTGCGGCGATCGCTATGAGCGTGCTCGTCAAGATGCCGTAGCTCACCACGCGGCGCACGAACTGCGTGCCCTGCGCGCGCGTGCGCGCCATCTCGGCGCCGCGGCCCGCGCCGACGGTCTTGAGCGTCATCGTCATCGTTCTGGTCATGATCCTGCTCCTTTGCTTGAGGCTCGCTGCCTCGTCCTCGGTTCCTGCGGCACGGATGATGGGCGCGGCGGGACGTCGATACGCCCCGCCGCTGCTTTCAGCACCACTGCCTGCACTACTCCCTGATTTGCCTGCTTTTGTATCGCTTTTACTTCGACTTCACTTCGGCGAGCGCCGCCATCGCGGCGATCACGCCTTCCGCGTAAGCCGGATCGGCGCGGCGGAAATGTTCGAGCTGCACCTGCACGATCTCCGACGGCACGCCGGCGATATGCCGTGCAATGTTCGCGAAGAGACGCTCGCGCTGACCGGCGTCGAACAGGCGGAACAACGCGCCCGGCTGGCTGTAGTAATCGCCATCCTCGCGGTGGTCGTAGTGATCGACCGCACCGGCCGCGAGCGGCGGCTCGCCTGCACCCGGACGCTGCGCGAAGTCGCCGAAACGGTTCGGCTCGTAATTCACGTTGCCGCCGAGATTGCCGTCGGTGCGCATCGCGCCGTCACGGTGATACGAGTGGAACGGGCAGCGCGGCGCGTTCACGGGAATCTGGTGATGGTTCACGCCGAGGCGGTAACGCTGCGTGTCGCCGTACGAGAACAGACGGCCCTGCAACAGACGATCCGGCGAGAAGCTGATGCCCGGCACCACGTTCGCGGGCGTGAACGCAGCCTGCTCGACGTCGGCGAAATAGTTCTCCGGATTGCGGTTCAGCTCGATCGTGCCCACGTCGATCAGCGGGTAATCCTTGTGCGGCCACACCTTCGTGATGTCGAACGGGTTGTACGGCACCTTCGCGGCATCGGCTTCCGGCATCACCTGCACGCGGAAATGCCACTTCGGGAAATTGCCCTTCTCGATCTCGTTGAACAGATCGCGCTGCGCCGATTCACGGTCCTGCGCCACCACTTGCGCGGCTTCGGCGTCGGTGTAGTTCTCCACGCCCTGCGCCGACTTGAAGTGGAACTTCACGTAGAAACGCTCGTTGTTCGCGTTGATGAACGAGAACGTGTGCGAACCGAAGCCGTGCTGCTGGCGATAGTTCTTCGGAATGCCGCGATCGCTCATGAGGATCGTCACCTGATGCAGCGATTCCGGATGACGCGACCAGAAGTCCCACGCCGCCACGTTGCTGCGCATGTTGGTGCGCGGATCGCGTTTTTGCGTGTGGATGAAGTCGGGGAACTTGAGCGGATCGCGGATAAAGAACACCGGCGTGTTATTGCCGACGATGTCCCAGTTGCCCTCTTCCGTGTAGAACTTGATCGAGAAACCGCGCACGTCGCGCTCGGCGTCGGCGGCGCCGCGCTCGCCTGCAACCGTCGAGAAGCGGATGAAGAGCGGCGCTTCCTTGCCGACTTCGCCGAACACCTTCGCCTTCGTGAAGCGCGAAATGTCGTGCGTGACCTTGAGCGTGCCAAACGCGCCCGAGCCCTTGGCGTGCACACGGCGCTCGGGAATCACTTCGCGGTCGAAGTGCGCGAGCTTTTCGAGCAGCCAGACGTCCTGGAGCATCACGGGGCCGCGCGGGCCGGCGGTCTGCGAATTCTGGTTATCGACGACGGGGGCGCCTGCGGCCGAGGTGAGAGTGCGTTCGGTCATCCTGGACTCCTGTGTTTCGTGGGGATTGAGGCGTACAGCCAATTGCGGGGATTCGATGCGGCGGACGTTCAGGCCGGTTCAGGCCAGATCAGGCCGACAGCGCGCGGTCGACGAGCAGCGAAAACGCGACGGTGCGCAGACTCGACGCGACGCGCGACGGTGCGTGGTTGACAGCGGACGTGTTGGCCTGGTTTTGCATCGCTTCCTCCGGTTGATCGTGTTGGGGATCGGTTGAGGAAACTGTATCAAACGCTATTGATAGTGATAATTTGATTTATTTAATCTATCGAATAGGCTGAGTTTATTGGGGTCGCAAGTCGTGTCGGAATCGAAGAATGGGAGCGCAGGCGAATGCCGCGCGGAGGGAGGAAAGCGCCGCGCCTTATGTCAGGGCGCGGCGCGACAACTGAAGGAAGGCTTTAGACCGTCTCGACCGGCGTCTCGATCTTCTTCACGCCAGGCAGTTCGCAGGCATGAATCGCATCGACGATCGCCTCGATCGCCGGCATGCGCGTGAAGCTCTTGCGCCACGCCAGCACGACGCGGCGGTCCGGCACGGGTTCGTCGAACGGCACGTACGAGAGCAGGCCCGAATCGACGCCGCCCGCATGCGGCTTGACCTCGGTCACCGACATACGCGGCAGCACCGTAATGCCCACGCCGCTCGCGACCATGTGACGGATGGTTTCCAGCGACGAGCCCTCGAAGGTTTTCTGGATGCCGTCCGCGTTCTGCGAGAAGCGCATCAGTTCCGGACACACGCCGAGCACGTGGTCGCGGAAGCAATGACCGCTGCCGAGCAGCAGCATGGTTTCCTGCTTGAGATCGTCCGGATCGATCTTCGGGCGCTTTTCCCACGCATGGCCCGAAGGCAGCGCGACGACAAACGGCTCGTCGTAGAGCGGACGCAACGTAAGACCCGTTTCCGGGAACGGCAGCGCCATGATGGCCACGTCGATCTCGCCCTGCTTGAGCAGCTCGATCAGCTTGAGCGTGTAGTTCTCCTGCAGCATCAGCGGCATCTGCGGGACGCGCTTGATCATCTGCTTGACGAGCGTGGGCAGCAGATACGGCCCGATCGTGTAGATCACGCCGAGGCGCAGCGGCCCGATCAGCGGGTCCTTGCCCTGCTTGGCGATTTCCTTGATGGCGAGCGTCTGCTCCAGCACGCGCTGCGCCTGCGTGACGATCTGCTCGCCGATTGGCGTGACGCTCACCTCGCTCGTGCCGCGCTCGAAAATCTGCACGTTGAGTTCGTCTTCGAGCTTCTTGATCGCCACCGACAGCGTCGGCTGGCTCACGAAGCAGGCTTCCGCGGCCCGTCCGAAGTGGCGCTCGCGAGCAACCGCGACGATGTATTTCAATTCAGTGAGCGTCATTTCTAGGGACCAATCAAAAAGGGTGAATCAATAGTTTGTACTTATACACCTATGGCGGCGATTCGCCAATAATCAACGCCCCTATGCGGGGCGGGATCACGAACAGGGTCAGACGGCGAGAACGCGCGCAGGTTCCGCACGCGTGCCGTCAGCATGAGAAATGATCTGTTTACGCCTTCAGATACTGCTCGCGCGCACCCAGCCAGCGGTTCAGATGCTGCGTGACCACGTGCGGATACTCGTGCAGCAGGCGTTCGGCCGCGTCGCGGGCCGGGTCGATCAGCCAGGTGTCGGTTTCGAGATTGGCGAAGCGCAGCATGGCCGCGCCCGACTGGCGCGCGCCGAGAAACTCGCCGGGGCCGCGAATTTCGAGGTCGCGGCGCGCGATCTCGAAACCGTCGGTAGTTTCGCGCATGGTTTGCAGACGCGCGCGGCCCGTGGGCGACAGCGGCCCCGTGTAGAGCAGCACGCAGACCGACGCCGCCGTGCCGCGCCCCACCCGCCCGCGCAACTGGTGAAGCTGGGCGAGGCCGAAGCGCTCGGCGTGCTCGATCACCATCAGCGACGCATTGGGCACGTCCACGCCCACTTCGATCACCGTCGTCGCCACCAGCAACTGCACTTCGTTGCGCGAGAAGCCATCCATCACGGCCGCCTTGTCCGCCGACGCGAGGCGCCCGTGCACGAGCCCGACGGTCAGTTCGGGCAGCGCGGCCACGAGCGTTTCGTAGGTCTCCACCGCCGTCTGCAACTGCAACGTCTCGCTTTCCTCGATCAGTGGACACACCCAGTACACCTGACGCCCCGTGAGCGCCGCTGCGCGCACGCGTGCGATCACTTCCTCGCGGCGCGCGTCGGAGACGAGCTTGGTCAGAATGGGCGTGCGGCCGGGCGGCAGTTCGTCGATGGTCGAGACCTCGAGGTCGGCGTAATAGGTCATCGCGAGCGTGCGCGGGATCGGCGTCGCGGTCATCATCAACTGGTGCGGCTGGAACTCGCGTTTCGCGTCGTCGGGCGACTTCGCGTTCTGCGCCTTCGCGCGCAAGGCGAGGCGCTGCTCCACGCCGAAGCGATGCTGTTCGTCGACGATCACGAGACCGAGGCGCGCGAATTCCACGGCGTCCTGAATGATCGCGTGCGTGCCGATCACGAGCTGCGCGGTGCCGAGCGCCGCGGCTTCGAGCGCGGCGCGCTTTTCCTTCGCCTTGAGGCTGCCCGAGAGCCACGCCACCTGCACGCCGAGCGGTTCGAGCCAGCCGCGCAGCTTGCGCGCGTGCTGCTCCGCGAGGATTTCGGTGGGCGCCATGAGGGCGGCCTGATAACCGGCGTCGATGGCCTGGGCCGCCGCGAGCGCCGCGACCACGGTCTTGCCCGCGCCCACGTCGCCTTGCAGCAGACGCTGCATCGGGTGCGGCTGTTCGAGATCGTGCGCGATTTCGCCCACGACGCGTTCCTGCGCGTTCGTCAGCGTGAACGGCAGTTGTTCGCGCAGACGCGCGAGCAGCGTGGTCTCGCTCTTGCGGCCCGCGACGTGGCGCGGCATGGCGGGCGCGGCGCGCGTGCGGCGCTCCTCGTGCGCGCGCTTGAGCGAGAGCTGCTGCGCGAGCAGTTCGTCGAACTTGATGCGTGTCCAGGCGGGATGCGTGCCGTCGATCAGCGCGTGCTCGTCGGCGTTGATGGGCGGATGGTGCAGCGTGCGCACCGCGTCCATCAGGCCGGGCAGATCGAGCGGCGCCATGAACTCGCGTGCGACGGATTCCGGCAGCAGTTCGGGCAGATGCGCGCGCGACAGCGCGTTGTCGATGGCCTTGCGCAGATACGCCTGGCTCACGCCCGCCGTCGACGGATAAACCGGCGTGAGCGCCTGCGGCAGCGGCGCGTCGCCTTCCACGACCTTCACGGCCGGATGCACCATCTCCATGCCGAAGAAGCCGCCGCGCACGTCGCCGCGCACGCGCAGGCGCTTGCCGACGGCCATCTGCGTGACCTGCGAGCCGTAGAAGTTCAGGAAGCGCAGATGCAGTTCGTCGCCGTTGTGGTCGCGCAGCTTGACGACGAGCTGGCGGCGCGGGCGATACGCGACTTCGTTGTCGAACACCACGCCTTCGGTCTGCGAGACGCCGCCGGGCAGCAGCTCGCCGATGGGCGTGAGCGTGGTTTCGTCCTCGTAGCGCATCGGCAGATGCAGCACGAGGTCGATGTCGCTGCGCAGGCCGAGCTTGGCGAGCTTGTCGGCGGTTTTGGCGAGCTTGGGTTTGTCCTTCTCTTTCGCGCTTTCTTTCGCGCCGTTTTCCGCCGTTTTCGCGGCGATTTTCTTCGCGGCCGCGCGCTTGCGCGGCGCGGGCGCGTCCGCCGTTTCGTCGCGCGCGTCCGCACGCGGGTCGTCGTGCGGGACGCTCGCGGGATCGGCTTCGGACATCATTCGGCTAACGGACGAGGGCATGGGCGGCTTCGCAAGTACAATATCGGCTTTCCGGTCAGGCGCGGCGCATCGGCGCGACCGCCTGCCGTGCAGGCCGCCTCGTCGTGCGTACCCCCGCAATCATAGCGTTTCGAGGCGCGCGGGCAGATAGTCCGGGCGCTTTTTTGGGGCGCGAGCGGGCCGCCCGGGCGAGTTCCGGGTACGTTCCAGGTGCGTTCCGAACGTGTTCCCGGCGCGCTCCGGGCGCGGCAAAGACCGCAGCAACGACCGCTTTTCACCGCCGCGCGCCGCATCGTCGGCGCAGTGCCGTTTGGCGCATTTCCGTTTCATCAGGCCGCATGTTCAAGCTTTCCGATTTCGATTTCGATCTTCCCGAAGAACTGATCGCGCAGATCGCCCTGCCCGAGCGCAGCGCGAGCCGCCTTCTGGAAGTGGACAATTCCGTCCAGCCCGCGCGGCTGACCGACCGCACCGTCGCGGATCTGCCCGCGTGCATCGCGCCCGGCGATCTGCTGGTGTTCAACGATACCAAGGTGCTGAAGGCGCGTTTCTTCGGCCAGAAGGCCAGCGGCGGCAAGATCGAGGTGCTCGTCGAGCGCCTGACCGGCGCGCGCACGGCGCTCGCGCAGATTCGCGCGAGCAAGAGCCCGGCGCCCGGCACCACGCTGCGTCTGGCCGACGCCTTCGACGTGACGGTGGGCGAGCGCGTCGAGCCGTTCTACACGCTGCACTTCCCCGACGACTGCCTCACGCTGATCGAGCAGTTCGGCCGTCTGCCGCTGCCGCCGTACATCACGCACGACGCCGACGCCGGCGACGAAACCCGCTACCAGACCGTGTTCGCGCAGAATCCGGGCGCGGTGGCCGCGCCCACGGCGGGCCTGCACTTCGACGACGCGCTGCTCGCGAAGCTCGACGCCCTGGGCGTGGAGCGCGCAACGCTCACGCTGCACGTCGGCGCGGGCACGTTCCAGCCGGTGCGTGTGGAAAACATCGCCGATCACACGATGCACAGCGAGTGGTATCAACTGCCGCAATCGCTCGTCGACAAGATCGCCGCCACGCGCGCGCGCGGCGGTCGCGTGATCGCCGTGGG
>NZ_JAAGPN010000240.1:0-12414 GCF_017104805.1 Paraburkholderia sp. Ac-20347
CGCGTTCGACAACGTTTTGCGCGGGCACCAGCAGAAAACTCGCGAACGCCGCGCTCATCGCGCTCGCGCCGAGCACGCATCCCGCCACGCCGGCCACGCCCGTGCCGCCGGTCGCGCGATCGGCGAAATAAAGCGGAATACCGGTCACGACCACGACGCCGATGCCAAGCCCGATGCCCAGCAGGCCCGCCTGCCAGACCTTGTGCAGATCGAGGCCTGCGCCGAGCGCCAGCGCGAAGAACGGAATCATCACCGGCACGGCGCGCGCGAGGAAGGCGCGCATTTCGCGGTCGAGATTGCCGAGCAGCATGCCCGCGCACAGCGGCAGGATGCTGCCGACCAGCGTCTGCCACGGAAACGCCGACAGGCCCGCCACGCCGAGCGTGACCATCGTGAGGAACGGGCCCGATTCGAGCGACATGATCGTGTACGCGCCCACGTCTTCCGAGCGGCCATACTGGCCCATCAGCGCCATGTAGAGGCCGCCGTTGGTGTCGTTCATCGCGGCGATCACGGCCAGCGTCGAGAGACCCGCGAACAGACCCGAGGCGATCGGCGCCTCGCCAAGCAGATGCCCCATCACGATGCCGACCAGAATCGCCGCGCCCACCTTGGTCGCGAACAGCGCGCCGCCCTTCTTGAGCAGATAGGGCGTGGCCTTCACGTCGATGCTCGCGCCCATGCACACGTAGAACACGGCAAGGATCGGCAGCGAGCCGGTGAACAGCGCGTTCGTGAACGAGCCGAAGAACTTCGGCAGACCGGGCGCGAAGGTCGCGACGAGCGAACCAAGCAGCAGCGGCACGATCATCATGCCGCCGGGAACGCGCTCGATCGAACGCTTGATGGGAATCTGAGCCATGGGGAGTCTCCTCAATGATGATCCGATCGGCGCATGCCCCGGGACGACGCGCCCGGATTGAGCGTTTTGATCGGTTTGCTCACTTTTTTGATTGAAACGATCATGGCGGAGTGTAAACGCGCGCCCCGATTTGCGCAATTCGATCAAACAAATGATTGAAACGATCAAATTGGGGACGATAGACCGCGCGACGCGCACGCGCGAGCGCGCCCGGCCGCGTGTTGCGGCATGCAGGATAAAACGAAGGGAGCGGCGTTGCTGCGGGCGTCACGCGCGAAGGGGTCGATCGGCGTGAGCGGTGTGATCGGCGTGAGGCGATGGGGAACGGCTTGGTGCGGCGTGCGCGGACGCTATCCGCGTGCTGACGGAATCAGGCCGCGAATTCTCCGCGCGACGCGACGAAGCGCGCGGCCGGATCGGCGTCCGGGCGGCTGCGCGGCGTGGGGTCGAGCGTCGCCGCGCCGGCGCGCTCCAGCAGTTGCAGCAGCTTGGCGATGCGCAGCCGCTGGCTGGCGACGAGATCGTGCGTCTGCTCCAGCGTCTGCAACCGCTTGCGGCAGTATTCGCGGTCGATGCCGCGCGTCGCATTGGCCACCGCCGCGAAGCTGAGAAACTGCACCATGCGCTCGACGTGATCGAGTTGCGCATCGGCGAGCCGCGCGGGCAGCAGGCCGCCGGTTTTCACCGGCGTCGTTGCCGGCTCGCTAGTTGAAATTTTTGCCGCACCAGCCGACGGCTGCGGCGGTTTTCGGCGGGTCTCACTCGTGCTCATCGAAGGCCTCTGATCGTTTCTGTCCTGCGTCCCGGCTTCGCTGCAAAGCGCCGCGGCAGGCCGACTTCCCCGGGCCCGCCGTTTCGACGCCGCGTTGCTCCCGCCCGGCCGGACGCCATTGCCCGAACACCGTGCGAAACCGGCTATTTGTCGTACGACAATACCTGGTAATGTTTGGTAGGCTTGACCGTCCGTCTCAACAGCATTCGTTGACCGGGATCGACACCGAATCGACACCCAACCGCTATCGGATCGACCGCCACCACGCCGTGAACGCACCTCCCGCCCCGGGCGAACTCGCCCGCGAATCCGCCAACGGCGCCGTCCTCGCGACGAGCCGGTTCAGCACGCACGCGCATGCGCGCGGCGAGCAGCTGATCGCGTGGCGCGAGCGTGTCGGGCATGTGGTGGACGTGGTGCCGTCGCGCGACCAGATCGAAGGCGGCTTTCGCGGCCAGATCGACCGCTACGCGTCGGGCGGTTTCTCGTTCACCGATTGCACGACCGACGCGCTGGTACTGGAGCGTCCGGTCGCGCGCGTCTCGACCGACCGGCGACGCGACTTCGCGTTCCATCTCTACGCGCAGGGCGACTCGGGCCTCACCACGGGCATGCGCCGCAAACGCAGCGCCGACGAAACGCCCACGCGCATCATGGCCGTCGACATGAACCAGCCGTTCCGCGTCGAGCGGCCCGCCTGCCGCGTGCTGAGCGTGTTCGTGCCGCAGGAAACCGTCGACGCCAACCTGCCCTACGCCGAGTCGATCCACGGTCAGGGCCTCGCGCCGCACACGCCGCTCGCGCAACTGAGCCTCGCGCACGCGCTCTCGCTGGCCGACACCCTGCCGCGACTCGACGCCGCCCAGGCCGCCGAAGCGATGCAGCTTGCCGCGCAGCTGCTGCTGGCCGCGTATCGCGGCGAGGCGCGCCTCGGCGAGCGCGGGCGCGCCGCCGCGCAGGCCGCCGTGATGAACCAGGTGCGCCGTTACGTCGATGCGAACCTGCATCAGGCCGATCTCACGCCCAGCACCGTGGTCGCGGCGCTGCAGCTCAAACGCGCCACGATCTATCGCTGGTTCGAGCAGGAAGGCGGGCTGGGTGCGTATATCCGCCATCGACGGCTGCGCGAGGCCGCCGACGAACTGGTGCGCTTCCCGCATCTGCTCGTCACCGAGATCGCGTACGGGCTGGGCTTCAACAGCGCGTCCGATTTCACGCGCGCGTTCCGGCGCGCCTTCGGCATGAGCCCGCTCGACATGCGCGCGCGGGCGCTGGAGCTGCGGCGCGCGACGGCGTGAGCGTCATGTAGCGATGTCGCGCCCGCGCGCGTATTCGCGCGGGGCGCCATTACAATCGTCGCGCTCCCGACTCTCGCGAACCCTTTCATGACCGATTCGACACGACTCGCCCGCGCGGGCCGCCTCGCGCTGGCGCTCGCTACTGCCTGCGCATTCGGCGGCGCGGCGCATGCAGCTTCCGCCACACCGGCCAGCACGACCATCAAGATCGACGACGCCACGCGCGCGCAGATCACGCGCGTCGACGGCACGCACGTGCGCGTGCGGATCCTGCCCGACGGCACGACGCAAACGCTCGAAGTGAAAGTGGCCGACGAGGAAGGCAAGTTCGGCATCGAAAGCGCCGACTACAATTTCGACGGCCATCGCGATCTGTCCTTCGCGGCGACGCTCGGCCAGGTGAACCGCGAGTACCAGATCTTTCTCTACGACGCCGCCCAGCGACGCTTCGAGCCGCTGCGCATGGCATCGGAAAAAGGCCCGAACGGCAATTGCGACGGCCTCTGGAACCTGTCGCCGGATCCGAAAGCGCGCGTGCTGAACAGCTCGTGCCGCGGCGGACCGATGTGGTACACCGACGCCTGGCGCTATCGCGCCGATGGCCGTCTCTATCTATACCAGGCGGACGCGCCCCTGCCCGACGAAGTCAACGCGCTGTTCGGCTTGCCCGAAGACAGCGGGCCCGACTCGATCCTGCTGACCTATGACGAAACGGGCCGCGTCGTCGCGCGCGAGGCGCAAGCCTATGGCGGCGGCAAGGTGACGATGAAGGTAAAGGTCGCGCGTCTGCCGCTGCACGAAACCGCGCAGGCGACGCCGACGAAACGCTACGTGGTGGCCGGCGACGCGCTCGATGTGCTCGACGTCAGCGACGACGGCAGTTGGCTCAAGGTGCGGTATCGGAATCCACGCGGGAATCCACGCACGGCCGCCGTAATGGGCTGGGTCGCGGCCAGCGAAGCCGCCGCAACGCCCTGAGATCGAGAAGTGAAAAGCGCGGCCTCACCGGGCCGCGCTATCGATTCCAACATCAACGTTCAATACAACAGATCCTCGTAGAACGCGCCGAACGGCTTCGTCGGATGCGCAATCTGGATTTCGAGAATCCACAAGCCGGCGTTAGGGCACGCGTCGAAATCGCCGAGATCGCCCGCGCGATAGATCGCATGCGGAAAGTCCGAGACGCGATGGCCCTTGATGTCGAGATTCAGACGCCAGCCCAGCGCTTGCGCGCGCTCGTCGGCGTAGGCATAGAGCGCCGTGCCCGCCGCGCCCGTTTTGCGCCAGTGCTGCTCGACGTCGTCGAAGAGTGTTTTCGCGGCGGCGGCGCAGGCCTGCATTTCCGCATCGTCGCCGACGACGAAAGTCGCGCCCGCATCGCCCTCGTGCGCGCCCCAGACCACGCCGAGATCGAGAAAGAAGATGTCGTTGGCCTGCAGCACCGGATCGCCGACCGAGCGCTCCTTGAACATGCGCAGCGTGTTCTCGCCGAAACGCACGATCGTCGGATGCCAGATGCGATCCATGCCGAGCGCTTCCATCTCCGCCTTGCACAGCGCCGCCGCTTCCGACTCGCGCATGCCCGGCACGACGCGCGGCGCCACGCGCTCGATCACCTGCCAGGTGCGTTCGCGCGCCGTCTGCATCTGTTCCTTCACATACTTGCTGCCTACCGCTTCCTTCGCCGCTTGGGTTGCCTGTGCTGTCTGGGGACTTGTTGTCGTGCTCACCGTGGTCTCTCCGCTTCGATATATCTTTTTGAATATATCGCGCGAGACCGCGCATGTCCATGAGATGCGCGGCCTCGCGGCAGGCAGCGGGCGACGCCCGGAAGTCAGCGCGCGAAGTACATGTCGTGCAGTTCGTCGACGTTCACGTCCTGCGCACGCGCTTCGAACGTCACCTTGCCGCCCTGCATCAGATAGACCTGATCGGCGAGCCGCAGCGCCATGTGCGTGTTCTGCTCGACGAGCACGATGGTGCGCCCCGCCGCCTTGAGCCGTTCGAGAATCGCGAACACTTCCTGCACCATCACGGGCGCGAGGCCCAGCGACGGCTCGTCGATCAGCATCAGTTGCGGCGACGACATCAACCCGCGCCCCAGCGCAAGCATCTGCGCCTGGCCGCCCGACAAGGTGCCGGCGGGCAGCGCGCGGCGCTCCTTGAGCAGCGGAAAGAGCCCGTAGACTTCTTCGAGCTGCCGCGCCGCGCCCGCGCGCCGCGACTTCGCGAACGCGCCGAGCATGAGGTTTTCTTCGATCGACATGTCGCGGAAAATCATGCGCCCTTCCGGCACCATCGCAATGCCGCGCTGCGCCATGTCCCACGTCGGCACGCCGGCGAGCGGCGCGCCGTCGAACGCGATCTCGCCGTGCGCGAGCGGCACGAGGCCCATGATCGCGCGCAGCAGCGTGGTTTTGCCCGCACCGTTCGGCCCGACGATCGTCGTCACCTCGCCCTTCGCCACCGCGAGCGAGACGTCCCAGAGCACGTTGATCGCGCCGTAACCCGCGCGCGCGTGGCGAATCTCGAGCATCTCAGGCATGAGCGGCCTCCCCCGTATAACTGCGCACAACTTCCGGATCGCGGAACACGTCGGCGGGCGGACCATCCGCGATCAGCTTGCCGAAATTGAGCACCGCCACGCGGCGGCACAGGTTCATCACCGTTTCGATATCGTGCTCGATAATCAGGATCCCTACGCGATAACGCTCGTGCACGTCGAGCAGCGTCTTCATGAAGCGGCGTTTGGTGGCCGTCTCCAGGCCGCCAAGCACTTCGTCGAGCAGCAGCAGTTTCGGGCCGGTCGCCAGCGCTTTCGCCACTTCGAGCGCCTTCAGTTCGGTGAGCGCGAGTTCGGTGGCCGCGTCGCGCTGCGCCTTGCCCGCGAGCCCCATGAAGTCGAGAATCTCGTCGATGCGCGCCTCGTCCACGCGCCCCGCGCCGAAGCGTTGCGCGACGATCAGGTTCTCGCGCACCGTCAATTCGTGCAGCGGCTGCGGCACCTGGAACGTGCGCCCGATGCCGAGGCGCGCGCGCCGGTACAGCGGCGTCTTGAGCAGGTCGACGCCCTCGAAGCGGATCGCGCCGCTCGTCGGCCGCACGAGTCCCGAGATCGCGTTGAACAGCGTGGTCTTGCCCGCGCCGTTCGGCCCGACGAGGCCCACCACGTCGTGCGTGCCGAGCGTGAGCGAGACGCCGCTCACCGCCGTGAGTCCGCCGAAGCGGATCGACACGTCCTTGAGTTCCAGTTCAGCCTGCTGCATGGACACCTCGCCCGGTACGTTTGAAGCGCAGCGCGGTCAGCCCCGCGGGACTCACGATGATCATCGCCACCAGCAGCATGCCGAGCACGATCTGATGCCCCGTCGGCAGCAGGCTCTTGAGCACGAGCTGATCGATCAGATAGACCGATACCGCGCCGACCAGCGGCCCGAGTATCGTGCGATAGCCGCCGCAGATCGCCGCGATGATCGGCACCACGGCCCAGCTCGCGTTGAACGCGTAATCGGGCTCCAGAAAGTTGATGTAGTGTGCGTTGAAGGCGCCGACCAGACCCGTCATGAGCGCGGAGAGCATCAGCATCGCGAGCTTGAGAATCACGCTGTTGACGCCCACGACGCGCGTGGCGTCCTCCGATTCGTGCATCGCGCGCAGCGCGAGCCCTACGTTCGAGCCGCGCAGCTTCGCATAGAGCAGCGCGAAGGCGAGCACGAGCGTGAGGATCACGACATAGCCGCCGCTCTTGCTGCCGAAGTCCAGGCCGAGCAGCTTCGGCAGCGCCGGAATGCTGGACAGGCCGCTCGCGCCGCCGGTCAATCCCGACCATTCCGTCGCGACGATGCGGAAGATCTGCGCATACGCGAGAATCGCCAGCGCGAAATACGGGCCTTTCAGACGCAGCGCGGGCGCCATCGCGAGCGAGGCGACGCTTGCGCCCACGCCGCCCGCGAGCATCGCGGGAAACACGGGCCAGCCCGCCTTGAGCGTGAGCAGCGCGGAGATATACGAGCCCACGCCGAAGAACGCGCTGTGCCCGAAGCTGACCATGCCGCCGAGATTGCCGAGCAGCGCCCAGGCAAGCGCAATGCCCGCGATCGTCAGCGAAGCGACTGCGAGACTCATCAGATAGAGGTTCTGCCCGAGCGCGAGCGGCACGGCCGCGTAAAGCACGACGAGCGTGACAACGAGCCCGACGATGCGTTGCGCGGACCAGACCGGCTTCGCGCGCGCGGCGGCGCTCGTCGCGGCGGCGGGCGTATGAGTGGTGGTGGTGTTCATCGAGATTTCCCCGTCATCCTCGTCTTTTCGCCACGCCGAACAGGCCGTTGGGCAGCACGTACAGCACGATCAGGAACAGCAACATGCCGGCCAGTTCCTGCAGCGCCGAACTCGCGAGCGTGACCGTGAGCGCCTCGGCCACGCCGAGCAGCAGCGCGCCCGCGAGCACGCCCGGAATCGACCCTACGCCCGCCAGCACGGTGATGATGAAGGCCTTGACCGTCAGCGCCTCGCCGATCGCGGGTTGCACCGCGCTCGACGCGTAGATCGACACGCCCGCGCACGACGCCAGCACGCCCGCGACCACGAACGACACCAGTTCCACCTTGCGCGGATCGATACCCATCAGGCGCGCCGCGTCGCGATTGCTCGAAATCGCCCGCACCGCGCGCCCGTACCACGAGCGCGTCAGCCACCACCAGAGCGCGAGCATCAGCAGCACGCTGATGCCGAACGACATCACTTCGCTGCGCATCGACAGCAGATTGCCGAGCATCACGCTGTCCTGCAGCCAGGCGTCGTTGGTCGAGCGCACGTCGGCGCCCCAGCCGAGCAGCACGGCGTTCGTCAGCACGATGCCGATGCCGTAGGTGAGGATCAGCGAATTCAGCTCGCGGTCGCGCTTGATGCGGCTGACCAGATACCACGCGAGCGCGGCCGCGGCGCACACGACCGGAATCGCCACGGGAATCGCGAACACCGGATTGATGCCCAGCCGCGTTTCGAACGTGTAGGCGATATACGCGGCCAGCAGCACGAGTTCGCCGTGCGCGAGATTGATGATGCGCATCGAGCCGAACACCAGCGCGAGGCCGAGCGCGACGAGCGCATACGCGCCGCCCACCAGCACGCCCGAATACAGCGACTGCAACACGAGTTCGCTCATCGCGATCTCCCTATCGATAACAGCGTCGAAAACAGCGCACGAAGCGCGAAGCGCGCGATCACCACGGCAGCGCCGGGAAGTTGAGCTTGCCGGTCGCGCGTTCCTTCGGCCACACGAGCACGATGCGATCGCCCTGAATCTGCGCCATGTTGTTGAGGAACGACGGGTTGTCGCCGTTGGCCGCGAAGCTGACCTTGCCGATCAGCGTGTCCTGCGGCTTCGCGCGCAGTTCGGCGGCGATGCCGTCCTTCTTGAGCGTGCCCGCGTCGGCGGCGCGCGCCATCGCGTTGAACAGCAGCACCGACTGCACGAAGGCGAATTCGGCCACGTAATCGGGCTCTTTCTTGTACGCGGCGACGTAGGCGTCGACGAAAGCCTTGCCCTCGGCCGTGCCGAACTGCGCCGGATGCGGCAGCATCGCGCAACCGATCACGTTGTTGACGAGGTCCGGAAACTCGCTGGCCATCTTCGGCGTGGCGAGCGACCACGCGCCCATCACCGCCTTCAGTTGCGGCTTGAGCACTTTGGCCGCGCGCAGGATGCCGATGTAATCGTTCTCGTAGCCGATCATCAACATCACGTCGGGCTTGTCCTGCAGGCGGATCTTGTTGACGACCGGCTTGAAGTCGGTCATCGACGGCTCGAACATGTGCACCGTCACTTTCACGCCCTGCGCGCGCAGCTTGTTGGCAATGTCGCCGCTCACGTCGGCGGTCGCCTGTCTCGTCGACGCGACGATGGAGACCGACTTCGCGCCCATCGCGTCGAGCTGGCCGAGCATCGCCTTCGAATAGCCCGATGCGGGCCCGACGCGGAAGAAGCGCTTGAGTCCGCGCGAGGTGATGCTGCTGTCCACCGCGCCCGAGGTGATGTAGACGAGACCGGCCTTGTCGGCGGCCTCCGAGGCGGGGCTGACCGAATTCGAGCCGTAGCCGCCCGTGATCGCGAGCACGCCTTGCGAGGCGAGCTTCTCGACGGCGGAGACGGCCTTGGCCGGTTGCGCCTCGTCGTCGATCACGGTGAGCGCGACCGTGTGCTTGCCGGTGCCGCCGAACTTGCCGTTGTTGAACAGGTCGGCGGCCACCTTGATGCCTTCGAGCTGCGCCGCGCCCGCGCGCGCCATCGAGCCGGTGAGCGGCAATTCGACGCCCACCGGCAGGACTTCCGCGAACGCCGCGGGCGTCGCGCCCAGCAGCGCGAGCGCGCTCACGCTCAGGTTGACGAAATAACGGATCGCGGCGCGCGACCCGGCGCGCCGCTGGCGAGAAGCGTTATGTGCAGTGCTGCGATCCATCGTGCCTCCAAACCGGCTTTTATGGTTTCATGCGCGCCCTGGCCGCGGGCGCGTCGTTTCGTTGCGCGTCGTTGTGCGCGCTTTTTTATTTACTTCGGATACCGTATTGTTCTTATTTCGCTTGCAGACCGCTCACCACGGCACGCCCGGATACGCGGGTTTTGCAGTGGCCACCTGCTGCGGCCAGACCAGTGCGAGCTTGCCGTCGCGCGCGAACTGACCCATATGCGCGACGTAGTGCGGATTGTCGCCGCGCGCATCGAAACTCACCTTGCCGAGGAAGGTGTCGTCGCGCTGCGTGGCGCGCAGCGTATCGGCGAGACCGCCCTTGTCGAGCGTCCCGGCCTTCTGCGCCTGCGCGATGGCGTCGAACAGCACCTGCGCGTAGACGAACGAAGTCTGCGACTGATAGTTCGACACGGTCTTGAAGAGACGCTGATACGTCTCGGAGAAGTCACGCTGATCCGCCGAGCGATAATCGGCCGGCGACGCCAGCACCGTCGCGCCATACACGTTGGGCACGAGGTCGGGGAAGGACTGCGCCATCTTCGGGCTCGCGAACGCCCACGGCGCGGCAATTGCCTTGAGGTCGGGCTTGAGCACGCGCGCGGCGCGCAGAATGCCCACGTAGTCGTTCTCGTAGCCGAGCATCGCGAGCGCGTCGGGCTTGTCCTGCAGCTTGACCTTGTTGACGAGCGGCTTGAAGTCGCTGATCGACGGATCGTAGGCGTGCAGATACGTCTTCACGCCCTTGGCCTTGAGCGCGGCGTCGAGCTGGCGCGCGAGGTCGCTGGTGGCGTCCTTCGTCGAATACAGAATGGCCACCGACTTCACGCCGAGCGAGTCGAACAGGCCCGTCATGCCGCGCGTATAGCCGGGCGTGTTGCTCACGCGAAAGAAGTTCTTGAGGCCGCGAGACACCATGTCGTCGCTGGTGCCGCCCGACGTCATGTAGACGATGCCCGCCTTGCTCGCCGCTTCCGAGGCCGGGCCCGCGCAATTCGAATTGGCCGCGCCCGCGATCGCCACCACGTGCTGCGAGGCGAGCTGCTCGACGGCGGCGACGGCCTTGGCGGGATTCGATTCGTCGTCCACGGTCACCAGCGTGATCTTGTCTTGCGGATGACGGCGGTTGTACAGGTCAGCGGCCACCTGAATGCCGCGATACATCTCCGTGCCGGCTTGCGCGAGCGGGCCGGTGAGCGGCAGTTCGACGCCGACTTTCCATTCGGCCGCATGCGCCATGGCGGGCGCGAACGCGCCGCTTAACGTCAATGCGAGCGCCCAGCCCAGCGTGCGAGCGTCGGGACGTCGTGCTGCGCGGGACGTGCGCGATGCACGCCCCATCCGCGTGGTGATGCGAGTCATGTCTCCTCCGTGGCCTTCAGGCTTTTTACGAGGTCTTTCTTGTACGCCGCTGTTCGCCGTTCACAATGATTCGCATGACGAATCAATGGATCGCGATCGATCGCCAACCAGCGCGTGAGCGCCGTGGCGGATCGATCGGACTTATCGGGCAGGTGCCAGTGTGGGCGAGCGCCGGAAACCTAACAATTTGTTTTCGGAGAAGTCGGCGTTCGGCGCGGTGGAAGTCGGCATTTGTCCCTATGGAACGCGGGGACGGCGGGAGATCGTGGCGCTACGGGAAAACCCGCGCGCTCAAGGCTCGCGCGGACGCCACTCCGAGAACGTGACGGGCCGCTTCGAATCGGCGTCGGTCACGGTGGCGGGATCGGCGATCAGCGCGTCGCCGTCGGGCTTGTCGTTCAGACGCCAGGCCTGCGAGATCTCCTTGTGAAAGACCCAGTCCTGACGTTTCGGATCGAAGCGGAACGTGATGTAGTCGGTCCAGTGCGCGCCGCACGCCACTTCGTTCTGCACCGTGAAGTAGCGGTTCTTGATGACGAGGCCGTCGGCGCTGTCGTTGAAGGGATCGCACTGGCCGCCGTCGTCGGCGCGCATGACCACGAGGTCGTTGCGCGCCGCCAGCCGGTAATGGCCGTCGGGCTTCTGGACGAAGATCAGCAGCGGACGCGGCGTCGGCTGCTCGCGCGTGTCGCCCGCGCCGTGCACGGCGACGAGATAATCGGTGCGCGGCGAATCGGTGAGCTGTCCGGCCGCATAGGTGATGACCACGTCGCCCTTGGGCAACTGGCGCGCGATCTCGTCGGGCAGCGGCGGCGCGGCGCTCCCGGACGACTCCTGCGCCCACGCGGCGGCGTGCAACAGACTGGCCGAAACCAGCAGCGACAGAACGGTAATACGTTTCAACGGACGGCCTCTCGATGCGTGAAGCCCAGCAGGGTAACACCGGATTGTGTCGAAGCGGGTGCGGCCGGGTTACGCTCAGGACGCAACTCGGGGACCGAACACCACCGGTGAAACGCCTCGCCGGCATCCGCGCGCGGCCTGCTCGCCGCTCAATACTTGCATACGCAACCTTTATTCCGTGACAGCGGCGCGGGCGCTGCGTTTGCCGGGATGATCGACGCAATCGCGGCAGGCCTTCGCGCTCCGTCGACCCGACGCGCGCCGTCATTGCTGTTCCGGCAATGCATTGATTCGCCAATCGGAACAACGCGGCGAGGCGCGCGATACGGTCACGCGCGCGGCCTGGCGTATACCCCCAAGCCTCAGCGGCAAGCCCCGGCAGGCGGGCGATTTCCCGTTTCGAATCAACGCGGCGAGGCCCGAAAAAAAGACGTAAAAAAATACTCGCGCGAATAAACGCCCTAATGTCGGGTTTTTTTCGGGTTGCCTCACCTGGGAGGCGCTTCTAGAATCAGAGCGGATTTCGAGCGCGTCTTCGCCATCGGCGCGAAACCGCTCTGCGCAGCCCGCGCTCGCTCGCGTGGCGCGAGACAAAGACTTCAGGAGGACGACACATGATGATTGCGCACGATGCGCCGCTGCCGGGCCGCAGCGCGAACGTACACCGCGCGGGACACGAAGCCGGCGCGGGCCAGGGCCGCTCATGACGCGCCCCGGCCACTCGTCGGGCAGCTTCGATGCGGCGCGCTG
>NZ_JAAGPN010000241.1:0-12366 GCF_017104805.1 Paraburkholderia sp. Ac-20347
CATCAATGTCGAACCATGTCCAGTCGCCGACCTGACGCCTGACTACCCGCGTGGTTTCCAGGCCCGGGGTCTCAGACTCGATGAGCAGGATGACCTTCGCCTTTGAGTTCGCGAAGCTGTCTTTCTGTAGCACGAGCGCGAAAGGTGGCATTGCGTCCGGAGACGTCGTTTCGCGCCCGCTGGGCGGACGCTCTTCCGGACATTGCTTTGCCGACTGGTCGTCAGCTTCTGTTTCTTGCGGTGTCATGGCAGGAACGGGCAAATTCGGCACGAGGGGCGTACCGCTCATCTGCGGAGCCCATGCTGCGAAATAGGTGCCTTTTTGATTACGGAATCTGCGGGAAAAACTTTAGCATGTGCTTAAAACGGTGACTTGTGGCCTGCGTACTCGGGAGTGATTCCCGCAGCTGGCAGCCATGGGACGCCGCCGCGGACTGTAGCGCCATAACCGCTCGAAGAGCATTTGTGTGAAACAGATTTTCATCAAAAGGGATGAGGCCATCCGCCTGTTAATCAAGAGGCGGGCGACGAACGCGGGCGCGAAACCTCCGCGCGTCCAGACGACCGGCAGCGATATCGCGCCGGCTGCCGCTCTGGAGAGGCTCCTGCCCGACGTTCGGGCCGGTCGCATTAACGAATTTCATCTCGATGGTGATGACGGACCACATCACATCGTCATCACGAACCAGGGGTGTAGACCGCGATGATCCCAGCCGATTGGCTTTCAGTTTTCAAGCGGATGTACGAAGAGCGGCAACCTGCCGATATGGATCGGCTGCACACGGATTTCGCGGATTTCCTCGCCCGCAACTGCGGCTTGCTCGAGCCCGATGACATTTCCCTGCTCATTGAAATCGGCGCCTTGCTTTTTGGCATGAAACCAGCAACGTAAGTGACCGACCGTCTTCGGTCCATTCGGCACCGAAAGAGCAGGAAATGGTAGGTAAGGGTAATCTCTGATTGCGCCCAGAAAAAGCCCCTGAGGCGCTCCTCCTGTTTTGCCGCAGACTTGTTCTGCGGCTTTTTTTGTCTCGCAAAAGATGTAGCGCGCTATGACCGCCATCCCGTGGGGAATCTGAAACCCCTTGCTTTTCCCATAACGTAACGACATAAAAAGGATGTTACGTTATGGCTCGTGAACCCGGAATTACGCAGGATCAGGTCAGCAAGGCGGCCGAAACTATTCGGGCGGCGGGCGGCCGCCCAACCGCTCGCGCCATCCGTGAAGCCCTTGGTACGGGATCGATGGCAACCGTGCTGAAATTCTTCCAGGCGTGGCAGGACGCCCAGGTCCGCCCGGCGGAAGCCCCGGTGTCGCTTCCCCCCGCGCTGCAGCGCGGGCTCGTGGACTTTGTGGCTGAAGAGGTCGAGCGAAACAGGAGCGAACTGCTTGCGGAGCTGGAACTCGCGCGGCAAGCCAACGGCGATCTGATTGCAGAGGTCGAGCGCGTGATGCTCATGGTCCAGAATCTCGAAGCGACGCTAGAAGCAGCAATGGGCGACAGGGCTGAACTGTCCGGTCGGCTTGCCCAGGTCGAGGCAGAGCGTGACGCAGCCAGGCACGACGCCATAACAGAGCGGCAGGCGGCCGAGGCGGCGCGCACCGAGCAGGCAAAGGACCGACTGAGACTGGAGGCGATGCCACGACTCGAAAAGGAACTCGATACCCTGCGTCAACAACTTGACCAGGCGAGGCGCGAGGGCGCGGCCGCTGTCGACGCGGAGCGTGCTGGGCGCGTGAGTGCCGAGCAGGCGGCGGCGGTGGCATTGGCCAGGCTTGAGGGTGTAATCGACGCCCGCGGAATCGTCGAGGGTGCACTGGCCGAGTCGCGGGAGCGCGAGCAGGAGCGCGAAGCGGAGGTGTCCGCACTCCGTGCAGAGCTGACGGCCATTCGCGCGTCAATCGCGGGCGGCGCGCGGAAGCGCGTCCCGTTGAGTGTTCACGGTCGTGAAAAGAAGAATGGATGACTGGATACTGTCACCGACCGGCAAATTGCGCTGTTGGACTCAAAATGGATGTCGGTGGCCTGCCGACGGGGAGGGCTGCGCAGACTCGTTTTCCGGGAAAGCCGCTATTATCAAATTCCGGCTGTTTCGCCTGCGAGTGCCGCGATGACCGGCTGGTCATGTCGCATGGTGCACTCCGAATAGCAACATGGAAGTTCAGTCGGAAAAATCGCGCCGTTTCCGCGTTTCTGGCCGGAAAACACCGCAGAGCGGGCACCTGGGCAAAAACTCCAGATGAACCACCGATGAACGTTAAAGATGACGGCACATTTCAAAGTGAGCGCGGGCCGTACGGCCTCCTATCCCATCACACGTGAGCAGGTTGAGGAACGTCTGGGACGACGGGCGCCGTGGTTTCGTCCTGGTCAGTTGCGTGACGACGACAAGCATTTCGCCGTGTGTCCGTACTGCGACAATGCCATTCAGCTGAAGGGCATATATCGCAGACACGCGATGAGCCCTCGCCCATATGGTAGCCACGTGGGTGCGCCGATCGAGGGATTCGCGTTCGATCGGGTCGACCTGGAACATTGCCCGTTTCGACTCAGTCGTCAGTCGCACGGGAAGACGGATCGTCGGGACATGGGACCGGTTGCGCGCCAGCTGATCGAACTGGCGATTTCGGAGTTTGACCGGATCGTTCTGATCCTGAGAGGGGACTTTGGCTTTCGCTTCTCGGACGCATTCGCCGGGCGAATGCTCGATCAATGGTTCGATTCGCGGGGTTTCTGTTATACCGGCGCTCATCTGAGAAATCTCCCGTGGATGATTGCGTATTTTGGACCTACGCAAACACTGTTTGGTCAGCGAGTCGGTGAAAATGCCGAGCTCTCCGACCGCATCAGGCAGAAGGTTCCCCAGGCCGGGCTCCCGGAAAGCGGGCGGCTGGAGAAGGGCACTGGACGGTTTACTGTCGAGCTGCAGTGTCTGCACCACCGGATGGTGCAGACGGACACTGGCCTGCTGCGCGAGAGCATGAAGCTGCGGGTCCAGGATTTCACCTTGTCCAACGATGCGATGGTTGCGCCGACGCTTTATCAGAAGGAAGTTATTTTCGACCCCGATCGGTTCGAACGTCTGATCCACACCCAGAGTGAGCGCGCACAGAGGGACGAGAGGCTGCTGGAACGCGCCCGGACAATTGCTGCGAAGTGGCAGCCCTGAGAAAAGCAGGCATACCAGGCATGGCTCTTTCGTTCCACCCGACCGACGAGCAGTGCGCCGCCGTCGAAGCAGCACTACTGGGCGGGAACCTCAAGATCAAGGCCTTCGCTGGCGCAGGCAAGACGTCGACGCTCCAGTTGCTGGCCAGCGCCTTCGGACAGCGTCGCGGCATCTATCTCGCGTTCAATCGCGATATTGCAGCGGCCGCCGCGCGAAAATTTCCGATGCACGTTCCGGCGCGCACCATCCACGCACAGGCGTGGGGCGCGGCCGACGCCACGCTCAGGAGGCGTGGCAGCCTGGACGCCGAGCCGCCGCATGTTCTTGCGACGCGCCTGGGTATCGGCGCGGTGCAGGTGCGATCGGTGACCAACCGGGTGGTCGAACTTGTGCCCTTCGAGACGGGGCGGATCGTCGCCGATGCGCTTGGCCGGTTCTGTCGCTCAGCCGACCCTCAGCCGGAGGCGTCGCACATCGTTGTGGACGAGAAGATCGATGGGGCGGACGCTGCGCAACTGCGTCACTGGCTGTTGCCGTTCGTTCGGCGACTGTGGGAGGAAAGTGCCACGCCGGGCGCGCACAGCGCCGTGACGCCGGACGTAGTGCTCAAGCTGTGGGCAATGTCGGCGCCGATCATCGACGCGGACTACATTCTGTTCGACGAAGCGCAGGATAGCGATGGTGTGATGCTCTCGGTGCTCGCGCGCCAGCGCCACGCCCAGGTGATCTACGTGGGCGATCCATACCAGCAGATCTATGAGTGGCGCGGCGCAGTCAACGCAATGGGCCACATCCACGCGCCCGAGTGCGCACTCACGGAGTCGTTTCGTTTCGGCCCGACGTTCGCTGCGCTGGCCAGCCGTCTGCTCGCGCAGCTCGGCGAGCGTACGCCGCTACGTGGCCAGGACTCGATCGGTTCGATCCTGGTTGAAGATCCGTCGCTCGCGCCGCCCGTCGACGCCGTGCTATGCCGCAAGAATGTGACGGCCATCTGGCAGCTGGCTGCAGGTATCGAGGCGGGGCATCGGCCGGCGATTCGTATGAGCCCGGCGGAAGTCACGGCATTTGCGGATGGCGCTGACCAGTTGCTGGCCGGGCAGCGTACCTTCCGGCCAGCGGCCTTCTCGCTGTTCGAGAACTGGGCCGACGCGCAGGCATTCGCACGCACGCCGTTCGGGCAGGATCTGCTGCCCGTCGTGCAGATTGTCGACGAACTCGGCACAGGGTATCTGCGCGCGCTCGCGCAGAAATGCGCTCCGGAGCAGCACGCCGACTACGTGATTTCAACGGTTCACCGCGCAAAGGGTCTGGAATGGAAACGGGTGAAGGTGGCGAACGATTTCCGATTTCGTGGCGCGGACGGCAGACCGGTGCCCGACGAAGACGAGCTTCGGCTGCTTTACGTTGCTATCACGCGCGCGCAACATGTGCTGGACATCTCGGCAATGCGCGATGAGTTGGTACGACTGGTCGCTCGCAGCCGTTGACGCGACAGACGCTGAGATAACGTTACGCCTTCAGCGGCGAGTGCTGGCCCGCTGGTTGGTTTGTGTGCACCATGGAGTCGAAAAGTAGCCGCGACTAATGTGTTTCGATGATCTCGAATATGGGATCCGGCGATCGGCACGAGTTGCGATGCGTTGGGTCCGATGCGTTTATCTACCTGCTCATACACGGGACGCCGGGGCTGGTGATGTCGGAACCGACGACGATGAAGTTGATACGCTAGATCGGAAGGAATAGCCGACCCAACTGAATCGGAAAATTCGTCGCCACGCGCGGCACTGGAGATTCGGCTATGGCGGTGAATATTTCAGTCGTTGAAATCCAGGATTGGCAAAACCTTAAGAGTGATCTGCTGCGGGAGCGAGCAAGGCGATCCGCAGGAGGATGGGCGCATTTTTTCATTGCACATGTCGGAAGCGAAGAGGCAGGAATTTTGGTCCTCGACATCCTTGATCGACCACCGCGCGCGAGCATCCACGAGATATTCGTCCTGTCGGAGTATAGGCTACGCGGAGTTGGTGGCACACTCCTTATGCACGCGGTGGATGTTGCGAAATTCAAACTTTTGCCGACGCTTGATCTTGAAGTATTCCCCCTCGATACAGCGACGAGTCGGGAATTTCTGACGCAGTGGTACTTCAGGAGCGGCTTCGACGCCGAACAAGGCTGTGCGAGGCGGATGGTGAGGACGCTGTGACCGAATGGGAAAATTCGGGCTCGCGGTGGTTGGCTCACTCGATGAGCCAGTGACTAGCGGATACTGCGTTGGTGATTTTGGCTCGACCGCCGGAAACATTCAGCAAAATATTTTCGGAAGGATCGGACATGGGTCGCTTGAGATTCGAACACGTCGCAGGTCGCTATTACGTGCACCCGTCTATCGATGTGACACAAGAGCCCGTTTTCCCGGGCGATGTCGCTGAGTTCGACATTACCCACTGGGACGTTTGCGCAGACGCGGAGCAGGACGCTCGGGGCAACTGGACGTATCAGTGGATTAAGAGTTACGACACTGAGCACGCGGCACGTGCAGCCGCGCGTCTGCTTGCCAAGGCGGAGGCCGCCTGAGCCCCCGCAGAAATTCGCCGGCGCGGTCGGCATTGGAAAACGGAAGAGGAAATGGCTGAAAAGGATGAAATGCCGGTTGGCGAGTGGTGCGTTCGGATGACGTGCAAGCTGTTCGCGCTAGGCGCTGCGATTTTGGGCGTGGGCGGTTGCGTGCTGATTGCCTTCAAACTCAATCTTCCGTTGATCGAAGCCGAGAACTACGGTGCGGCGGCGTTGGTAAGCATCGCGCTTATCGCCGGAATGTTGTTTGGGCTCGCGCCGATGGCCGTAGAGATAGACAAGGCGATGCTGCGCCTCTGCGGTGGCATGCAGCCACTTCCAGGTCGGAAAGATCAATCAGAGCAGTAAGAGATCGGAAATTTAAACGACATGAAAAAAGTACTTTTTGCAGCGGTAACGCTGACGCTCGCCGGTCTCGCTAACGCCGACGAAACGCCGACCACTTTCAATGCGAACGACTACATTGCTTGCGACGCGTACGCAATGGGCGCGGTGCTTATAGCGAAGAAGGCGGCCGACCAAAAGCGTCCGGTCGAAGCCATCGTGAACGAGACTTATGAGCGCCCACCCGTCCTCGATATCAAGCTCTCTCTTCTCGCATCGGATGCGATCAAGACCGGATATCTGCAGTCGGCTGGTGAAACGAGCCTGCAACGGTTCCTCGCGGGCGTGTGCTACGGCGGTGATTTGACGGGCCGCGAACTAGCACCGAAGAAGCCGTAACGCTGGACGGAAGATCATGGAAACCAAAGAGCGAATCGAAATGGCAGATGCGATCGCGTATTTCGCCATGCTGTTCGCGGTGCTGCTGGTGATTGTGGCTGTCCTCGATGCGTGGAACTTTCCCGGCCACAACTACGGTGGCCTGTTCTTTATGGGGGCGCTTGCCTGTTCTGCTATTGCACTTTACGCAAGGTACGTTAAGCGCGAGCGGCCCGACTCCTGACTACTGGCTCGGTCGATGCTGGGGCGTGTGCTGCGGGCAAAACGGGCTTGTTCGCCGATGCCCGCAATCCCGAGCAACGCGAAGCATTGGAACAAGTGGTTCAGGCTGCGCTGGACGAACACGCTATGCTGCGCTCATTCTCCGCAATCAACTTCGCCGTGCTCTCCGACGCGGTTGCTATCCAGGCTGCGATTCGCCCAGACTGCCAGGCCACGGAAGTCCGAGCAGGCAACCATCTGGTTTAATCCATCTTCAACAGCGGGGGCTTGGAAATGTCGATCCCTACCGTAGAGTCGCTTGAAGCGGCAGCGCGCACTGGTATTTCGGTGATTCAACCTGACCGAAAGGTGGTAAGAATTCCTGGCGTTGCTGTGGATGTTGGCGGGTCCATTATTGACGTGCTCTATGACGCCGAGAAAAATACTTATTCGTGGATGGTGGATGGAAGGCGCCGGAGGGTCGAATTCGTCCGAAGGTTTCTGGCGTCGCTGTCGTGACGGAAACACTCACGACGCACAATAAATCGCAGTCGGCGCGGTAGAGTGTGGCCACGGCCTCAAGTAAGAGCGCACAGGAAAACTCGAAAAAAATTGCCCACATGAATTACGTAGGGGACACACGTATTCGAACCATACCGCGTCTGGATCACGTTCGGAACTATGGCAGCTCGACGAGTTTCACTGTTGGCGTGAGGTTGTCATGAAGAATATGTGGCTGTCTGTCGAGACAGCGGTTTCCGATGGTACCCCATGCGAATTGATGTTCGCCGACGACCGCGGAACTTACCAGGATGCCGGACCATTCTTCCTGCATGGAGACGGGCGGTGGTATCGCATAGATCCGCCAATGCAGGAGGGCAGGGTACCCACTCACTATCGACCTTTGTGGTGGCTTCTGGAACCGTAGCTTCCTGCGGCATGGTCACGCTATGATCGAGCGTCGGCGCAGGCGCAGGGAAGGGCGCCCGGATGCCGGTGCTTCAATGGCAAGGATCAGGGTTGAAAGGATGGACGGGGAAAATAACACCAATATTGGCGCGGTAGTGAGCCAACTGCTGCTGCAGATGATCGAGCTTGGACTGACGTGGGAGCAAGCGGTCGCGGTATTCGGAATCGCAGCGAAAGCGTTGGCTCAGGCGGCTGCCAGTGCGAATGGCAAGGAGGTGACGGATTACGAGGACATCGCGCGTCAGGGCCTGCTTGAGGCATTCGACCACGAAGTTAACGTCGTCGTCACGAACGCCGGGTCGGAGCAGAATGAAAATGAAAGGGAGGGCAATGCATTGCTTGCTATCGCCCGGCGCCGGAATAACCGGAAATACCACTGAGCCGAATTTGCGAACTTCAGCAGCACGCAATTTTCCAGGCGCCTGCGACCTACGAGCATACCCGGCGTTACCGAGCGCGCGGGAGCTCGTAAGCCTGAATATCGGGCGTCGGGCCTAAGCCACAGTTACGCCATGGCAACCGGAAAATTCAAAGATCTTATGCGCGGACTCGGGCGAACTCGCGCCAACGAGTGCCTTTACACATTCTGCGAGCGCCGCTGACGTGGTGACAGGGATAACCGGCAACTCACGGTCTGCAGCCGCGTTGATCTGGTGAAAGCCTTCGATCCATTTCAGTGAGGTTCCAGTCGGTGCCACAAGCGGCATTTCGAACAGGTTCTTCTCGAGGTAGCGAGAATGCAGATCGACCTTTGCTGCATTGAAATAGTAATGGTCGTTCGATTCCATTACGGCCTTCAGTTTCGCCGTATCGGCGATAACAATGACCTGTGTGTCATTTTCGCTAAAAGCGTGATCCAGGTGGCCGAGCGTCTTCGAAAACAGCGAGCATTTAATCATTGGCAGTCCCGTTGCTGGTGGTTGGTGGTGCGATCTTATTTAACATAAGCTAATTTATCGCATTTTCTAAAACGATTGCTAACGTTATCCATGCGGACTGGCGAGCTGGTCTAGCGCCTTCGACGCGTCCGCCATGATCGCATTGGGGTTCGCGAAGCTGATCGCGGCTCGCGTGACTATTGCCCCGACCGTCAAATGCTCAACTGCGCGAACCAGCGCGACAATGGCCGCGGGATCGCCCCAGACGCCGCGTTTCCTGGCACGCTCCTGAATGTCTGTGTCGTCGAGCATCTTCCGCTCCGTTAGCTGCTGGATCCTTCAACCAGCTTCGACCGCCAGGCGGACTTCCGCTGGCCGGGCACGTCAGGATGCCACAAGTCGCCCGTTTGTTATATTTATCCGACGAATAACCGGAGCGAGTATGAGTAGCAACGTTTACGACTACGGCATTCACAGGAATCTGTCTCCTTCGGAGCTATTTTTCCTCGTGTTTCTGGACGAGGCGTCGAAGCAGCTGGGCGTCGACGATCTGGTCGACGTGGCCGCGATCATCGTGGGCTGGCCGTTCCTGCCCACGCGCCGCAAGCCTGGTGGCACAACGAAAGGCACGTCGATCGCGTCCCGCGTCGCGCGCCGGCACCTCGACTTTGAAATCAAGGCCCGGATTCTGCCGACGCTGACGCTCAAAAGCGCGAGTAAGCTCAAGATCCTCTTCACCAATAATCTCGGCGTGTTTGTCGGTCGCGCGGTGCCAGTCGTGGGCGAGGTAATGCTCACGTACGATGCCGCGACCATCAGCTATAAAAGCGTCATTCACTACAACCGGCTGGTGAAGCCGGAGGACAAGGTATTTTGACAAGTGATCAGGAATTCGGCGCGGTCGAGGAGTTCGTGCGTGCGCGAACAGGCGTCGGCTCGCGCAGGCAGATCACCGCCGCGACCCGACTGGAGGACGACCTCGACCTGACCGGCGTGGAGGCCGAAGCGTTCATGGAGAAATTCTTCGACGTGTTCAGGGTTGAAGCTGGCGACTTCAGCTTCGATCGCTACTTCGTGAATGAAGGCTCGGGGCTCATTCTCTCGATCGTCACACGCCTTTCGCGGAAAAAGCGGGATGCACTGCATCGCGTGCCGATCACGGTGGGCATGCTCGCTGAAGCGGCCGCCGCCGGTCGCTGGGATTCGCTTGCTCTGGAGAGGTGATGCGGGAGCTTTCTGACGGTACGGCTACATCAAACCGCACGACGTGTGGGCGAAATCGGTCATGAGCCCGGTGACTATCCAGCTTGCGCCGGCGCTGAGCACGATCCCGGCGAGCGCCACTCCAATGCCGGGCCTTATGGGGGACCATTTCGCGATTGCGGCAACGCCCGCAACACAGGCGACCAGGATAAATGGTGATGCTACCGGCCATTCGGCGAATGCCTGGAAGACAATGACGGGTGGCATGAATACTGCCCAAAACAGCGCCCAGGTGCCGTCGCAGTATGCGATGCAGCCGCCGGCGATCGCGGCCAAAGCCATCGCGATGAGGGCCGCGCCGACGGCAAGAACACTCCATACACCTCCGCGCCGCCAGCTTACCGCGGCCGACGTGTTGGCGCGCACAGCCTTGTCGATAGGTTCGTTCATTTCTGGACGGCCTCACCAGTCACAGCCCAGAGCCCGACACCGGATTCCCGAAATTATCCAGCGACCAGCGGTCTCCCATGCGAGTGATCGAGGCACGCATTACGGTATGAGCGTTTGCTCCTGCGAAAGCCGAGCGCATCGTTGGTTGGCTTGCCTGTAGCTCTTGGTTCGTTGCCCATTCCGGAACGTCGGTGAGCTTGTAGGTGTAGTAGACGAACGTGCTAGAGGCGTCGAGGCCATCGACTTTCTTCACGTTGTCCCATCTGACAACCTTGTCCAGCGCGGCCTTCGCGAAACAGAACTGCCCGTTCTGGAGGATCGTCCTGCCTTTGTCCGAGATGTCAAACTCGTGCGCAGGCCTGTGCCTGTAGTCCGTCACGGATTTGGCGCTGAGTAAACCTGCTTTCACGAGCGCGCGCTGCTCATTCGCATAGTCGCTGTTATCGTCGTCGCCTACGGTGTCTGCGCCCGGGATGTACGAAAAGCACAGAACCCCGTGTTTCTGGAACGACGCGCTTATGGCAGTCGAAAAGTTTTCCTCATTCGCGTCTTTGGAAGAGGAGCAGGCAGTAGCGAGGAGAGAGCCGACAATCGCCGCCGCAATTGATTTCGTCGATTTTTTCATGCGGCAATCATAAGACGAAAAAGTCCGCAGATGAATAAGGGCCGCTTTGCAGCATGAACGGGTGCCGACTATACTACTGTATAAATATACAGTGATGAGGGCACTATGGGAGCGATGCAGCAGCTGCGAGTGGAAGATATACATCCGGAGCTGTGGAGGGCTTCACAGCTGGGTTCCATAGGCCATCGCACCGTGCCCAGCGGCCACGCTGCCCTTGACGCTGAACTGCCGGGCGGCGGCTGGCCGACGGGATCGTTGACCGAGTTGATGCAGCCGCAACCCGGCTGTGGCGAGCTTCGCCTGCTTCGGCCTGCGCTTTCGCGCGTTTCACTGCGCCCTGTGTTTGTCGTCCAGCCTCCGCACCGGCTGCAACCGGCTGCCTTGACGTGGTGGGGGCTTGATACGGCGAATGTGTGCCTCCTTAAACCGGGATCGACGGCCGACGCCCTGTGGGCGGTTGAACAGGTCCTGCGCTCCGGGACAGCCGGCGGGTTGTTGTTCTGGTCATCGCAGGTTCGGGCGGAAGCGCTCCGGCGTCTGCATCTGGCCGCACAGCGCGCGGACACCCTTTTCTTCCTGTTCCGGCCGATGGCCGCCGCCAGTGCGACATCTCCTGCTCCGCTACGGCTTGGACTGGAGCCGTCATCGGCTGGCGTGAACATCTCGTTTATCAAACGCCGCGGTCCGCATCGTGATGCCCCTGTTTTTGTGTCCCTGTCGCCCTCACCCATTCTCCTGAATCGAAATGCACCACTGGATCGGCGTCAGTCTGCCGCGCCTCCCCATCGAGAGTTTTTGCCCGACCTGGCACACGCCAGCGTCTGACCGTGGGGTCGTTGTGCTGGAGAAAGGTCGGGTGCTCGATGCAGACGTTTCCGCGCGCGCGCATGGCGTTGTTGGCGGCATGCGCCGCGGCGGCGTACTTACGCTCGCGCCGGACGCGACGATCCACGATCGCGATACTGTGCGCGAGAACGAAACCGTTCTTGGCGTGGCGGCCGCCCTGCTCCAGTTCACGCCCCTCGTTGTGATCGCAGAGGAAAACGTGGTGCTGGCCGACGTGTCAGCAAGCCTGCGCCTGTTCGGCGGCCTGCGGGCGTTGAGGCGATCCATTCGTCGCGTCATCGCAGATTTCGGTGTGACGAGCGCGATGGCCATCGCAGCGACCGCACAGGCCGCGTGGCTGTTCGCGCGCACGTGTGGCGGCGTCGCGTTGAGCGATCGCGCACGCAGCCGCGCGCTCGCACGCGTGCCGGTGAACGCCCTGCCGGCTGCACGCCGCTACGCGGACTGGTTCGACGGACTTGGATGCACAACGATGGCGGATGTGATGCGGCTGCCGCGCGCGGGCCTGAAAAAGCGGTGCGGGACGGCCCTTCTCGACGCGCTTGACCGCGCGACGGGGGTGGCGCCCGAGGCGCACGAGTGGCTCGTCATGCCGCCTACCTGTTGATTTGCAGTAGAAACTGACCCACTTTTTGCATCTAAAACTGACCCACCCTCGTGGCGCAGAATCATCACTCCTGCGCGCCAACTTCTTCGTCTTTTACTGTCTTAGGTGAGGTTTTGCGG
>NZ_JAAGPN010000242.1:0-12324 GCF_017104805.1 Paraburkholderia sp. Ac-20347
GACCACAGCGCGCCGTATTGCGCCGCGCTCACGCGGGCGCGCGGCGCGTCGAGCAGGTCCGCGCCGATGCCCGCCGCGTCGAGCACCGGTGAAACATCGAGCCCCTGGGCGCGCGCGAGCGCCAGCGTCTCGTTGACGAGACTCATCGCGATCGTGCCTTTTTCGCTCACTCTGCTGGTTTTCCCTGACTGCAAGGACTGGCCTCCGGTGGGGTTATCGCAGACGATATGGTAAATCCGCTCAGTCAGTTTGATCGTGGCGGGCATCGAATGCCAGTGCGCCGATGCCTAAACTTTTCGCGAGCCTTGCAGTGGTGCGCAGCCGGGGCCACAGTGGCAACGAGGCTGTGGGCGACGCCGATGCGCGCCACGCGCCGCACGGCACGAGACATGAAGGGGACAAACATGGACGAGTTCTACACCGAAGATCAGCGCATGATCCGCGACGCCGCGCGCGATTTCGCGACCGAGCGCCTCGCGCCCCACGCGGCGCAATGGGACCGCGACGGCAAGCTGCCCGACGAAGTCGTCGCGCAACTGGGCGAACTGGGCCTGCTCGGCATGATCGTGCCGCAGGAGCAGGGCGGTTCGTACACCGATTACGTGGCCTACGCGCTCGCGATGGAAGAGATCGCCGCGGGCTGCGCCTCGTGCGCGACGCTCATGAGCGTGCACAACTCGGTGGGCTGCGGCCCGATCCTCCAGTACGGCACCGACGCGCAGAAAGACCGCTGGCTCGCGAAGCTCGCGAGCGGCGAGATGATCGGCGCGTTCTGCCTGACCGAGCCGCAGGCCGGTTCGGAGGCGAACAATCTGCGCACGCGCGCCGAGCTGCGCGACGGCCAGTGGGTGCTCAACGGCAACAAGCAGTTCGTGACCAACGGCGCGCGCGCGAGCCTCGCGATCGTGTTCGCGGTCACCGATCCCGAGGCGGGCAAGCGCGGCATTTCCGCGTTCGTCGTGCCCACGGATACGCCGGGTTTCAACGTCGGGCCGCCCGAAAAGAAGATGGGCATCCGCGCCTCGGACACCTGTCCGATCACCTTCACCGATTGCGCGATTCCCGAAGCGAACCTGCTCGGCCAGCGCGGCGAGGGCTTGAAAATCGCGCTGTCGAATCTCGAAGGCGGACGCATCGGCATCGCGGCGCAGGCGCTCGGCATCGCGCGCGCGGCCTTCGATGCGGCGCGCGCTTACGCGCACGAACGCGTGCAGTTCGGCGAGCCGCTCATCAAGCATCAGAGTGTGGCCAACATGCTGGCGGACATGCATACGCGCCTCAACGCCGCGCGCCATCTCGTGCATCACGCGGCGCGTCTGCGCACGCTCGGCAAGCCGTGTTTGTCGGAGGCGTCGCAAGCCAAGCTCTACGCCTCGGAAATGGCCGAAGAAGTGTGCTCGCACGCCATCCAGATTCACGGCGGCTACGGCTTCCTCAACGACTATCCGGTCGAGCGTCATTACCGCGACGCGCGCATCACGCAGATTTACGAAGGCACGAGCGAAGTGCAGCGCATGGTGATCGCGCGGCAGCTTTGAAGATGGAAAGGATGGCTAAATAAATAACGATAGCAACTGGAGACGACGATGACCGGGTTCACCCCTTCCGCGCAGGCCTTCATCGACGCACGCGATCTGCTGCAGCGTCACCGCACCGACTACGCGCGCGCTTACGCGGAATTCGCGTGGCCGAAGCTCGACACGTTCAACTGGGCGCTCGATTACTTCGACGTGATCGCGCGCGGCAACGCGAATCCGGCGCTCTGGATCGTCGACGATCTCGCAGGCGGCGGCACGCAGTATTCGTATGCGCAGATGGCCGAACGCTCGGCGCGCGTGGCGAATTTCCTGCGCGAACAAGGCGTGGGACGCGGCGATCGTCTGTTGCTGATGCTGCCGAACCGCGTCGAACTCTGGGACGTCATGCTCGCGGCGATGAAGCTCGGCGCCGTGGTGCTGCCCGCCACCACGCAGCTTTCGCCCGACGACGTGCGCGAGCGCGTGGAAGCGGGCGGCGCGCAATACGTCGTGGTCGATGCGGCGGAACTCGCGAAGTTCGACACGCTCGACGCGAACGTGAAGCGCATCGCGGTGGGCGCGCCGGACGTCGGCACGCCGTGGATCGATCTGTCGCGCGCCTATGCGGCCAGCGCCGCGTTCGTGCCCGACGGCCCGACGCGCGCGAGCGATCCGATGCTGCTCTACTTCACGTCCGGCACGACCTCGAAGCCCAAGCTTGTCGAGCACACGCATCAGAGCTATCCGGTTGGCCATCTGTCGACGATGTACTGGATCGGCCTCGTGCCCGGCGACGTGCACTGGAACATCAGCTCGCCAGGCTGGGCCAAACACGCGTGGAGCTGCTTCTTCGCGCCGTGGAATGCGCAGGCCTGTGTGTTCGTCTACAACTACGCGCGCTTCGTGCCGAAAGAGACGCTGAACGCGATCGTGCAATGCGGCGTGACCACGCTGTGCGCGCCGCCGACCGTGTGGCGCATGCTCGTGCAGGAGCCGCTCGCGAGCTATCCGGTGAAACTGCGCGAGATCGTCGGCGCGGGCGAGCCGCTCAATCCCGAGATCATCGAGCGCGTGCGTCACGCCTGGAACATCACGATTCGCGACGGCTACGGCCAGACCGAAACCACCTGCCAGATCGGCAATTCGCCGGGCCAGCCCGTGGTGGCCGGATCGATGGGGCGGCCGCTGCCGGGTTATCGCGTCGAACTCGTCGATCCCGACGATCAGCCCGCGAACGAAGGCGAAATCGCGCTGCCGCTCGGGCCGGATTCGACGCTGCGTCCGCTCGGCCTGATGACCGGCTACGCGAACAACGCGAAGGCGAGCGAGTACGCCATGCGCAACGGCTACTACCACACGTCCGACGTGGCGATGCGCGCCGAAAACGGCTACTACGTCTACGTCGGTCGCGCCGACGACGTGTTCAAGTCGTCCGATTACCGGCTCAGTCCGTTCGAACTCGAAAGCGTGCTGATCGAGCACGAAGCGATTGCTGAAGCGGCCGTCGTGCCGAGCCCCGACGAACTGCGTCTCTCGGTGCCGAAGGCGTTCGTGATCGTGCGTCAGGGCTACGAGATCGGCCCCGATCTCGCGCGCGAAGTGTTCCGTTTTTCGCGCGAGAAACTCGCGCCGTACAAGCGCATTCGGCGGCTGCAATTCAGCGATCTGCCGAAGACGATTTCGGGCAAGATCCGCCGTGTGGAACTGCGTCGCCGCGAGATGGATCGCACGCCCGACACCGCGCGCCAGCCCGACGAATACTGGGAAGAGGATTTCCCCGAACTGCGCGGTTGAGCCCGCGCGCACGGAGTCACGCCATGATCGAATTCGAATACGTGCACGAGGGCGCGGTTGCGCTCGTCACGCTCACGCGCGCGCCCGCGAACGCCTTCACCGTCGATGGCTTGCGTCAGCTTCAGCAGGTCATTGAAGCGTTCGACCGCGAGGCGCAGGTGCGCGCCATCGTCGTCACCGGCAGCGGGCCGAAGTTTTTCAGCGCGGGCGCCGATCTGAACGCTTTCGCCGATGGCGACCGCGAAGCCGCGCGCACGGCGGCCACGGCGTTCGGCGCGGCCTTCGAAACGCTGCAAAACGCGCGCGCGGTGACCATCGCGGCGATCAACGGCTATGCGATGGGCGGCGGGCTCGAATGCGCGCTGGCGTGCGATATCCGCGTGGCCGAGGAACAGGCGCAGCTCGCGCTGCCCGAGCCCGCCGTGGGTTTGCTGCCGTGCGGATGCGGCACGCAGACGCTGCCCTGGCTCGTCGGCGAAGGCTGGGCCAAGCGCATCATCCTCACGGGCGAGCGCGTGGACGCGGCCACGGCGCTGCGTATCGGTCTCGTCGAAGAAGTCGTGCCGCGGGGCGGGGCGCGCGAGGCCGCGCTCGCGATGGCGGCGCGCGTTGCCGGGCTGAGTCCGCACGCGGTCACGTCGAGCAAGGCGCTGATCCATCAGGCGCGCAACGGCGTGCCGCGCGGCGCGGCGCTGGCGGTCGAGCGCGAGCGTTTCGTCGATCTGTTCGATTCGCCCAATCAGCGCGAGGGCGTGAAGGCCTTTCTCGAGAAGCGCAAACCGCGCTGGCACAGTGAAATGGAGAACTAAGTCATGAATGCACGACCGGAAGCCGTGCGGCACGCGGCGGCGGAAACATCCGCGCAAACGGAAGCGCTATCGCCTGGCCAAAGCGAGGTGCTGTACCGCGAGGTCAATCGCGTCGCGATCATTACGCTCAATCGTCCGGCCGCGCTCAACGCGCTTTCGCATGCGATGGTGCGCGAGCTGGCCGTGCTGCTCGAACGCGTGCGTCACGATCCCGAGGTCGTTGCGCTCGTGCTCGAAGGCGCGGGTCCGAAGGGCTTTTGCGCGGGCGGCGACGTGCGTGCGATCGACCGGCTCGCACGCGCGGGCGAACGGCTCGGCGACGAGGGCTGGCAGCAGTTTTTTGTCGACGAATACCGGCTCGATTACGCGCTGCATACCTTCGACAAACCGGTCGTCGCGCTGCTCGACGGCGTGACGATGGGCGGCGGCATGGGGCTCGGCCAGGCGGCGTCGCTGCGCGTGGCGACCACGCGCACGAAGATCGCGATGCCGGAAACGCGCATCGGCCTGTTGCCCGACGTGGGCGCGACGCATTTTCTCGCTCGCATGCCCGCGCACATGGAGCTGTATGTGGGACTCACCAGCGCGCTGCTCAATGGCGCGGACGCGCTGCATCTGCATCTCGCCGATGTCTGCGTGCCGGGCGACTGGCTCGACGGCTACGAGGCGCGGCTCGCGCAGGCGTCGTTCGACGGCGGCGTGTACAACGGGCTGCGGCAGGTGTTCGAGACGTCAGGACACGACGCGATCGCGAGTCCGCTCGCCGCGCTGGAGCCGCTGATCGCGCGGTATTTCGAGCCGCACGCGCGCGTGGGCGAGATCGTCGCTTCGCTGCGGGCCGATCTCGAAGGCGAGCCGCCCGGCGACGCGCGCGCCTGGCGCGAAGCCACGCTCGACGCGCTCACGCACTATTCGCCGACGATGCTCGAAGTCACGCGCGAGGCGCTGCTGCGCGGCCGTCACGTGACGCTCGCGGAGAGCTTCCGCATGGAGCTGGGCATCGTCGTGCACGCGATCGAGGAGGGCGACTTCTGCGAGGGCGTGCGTGCGCATCTCGTCGACAAGGACCGCACGCCGCGCTGGACGCCCGCGACGCTAGCCGACTTGCGCGAGCCGCGTGTGCAGCAGTTTCTCGCGTCGCCGTGGCGCGCGCAGGAGCATCCGCTGGCGGATCTGGGCGCGTGATCTCGACGCCATGAAAAACGCCCGCCGTGCGCAAGGCACGGCGGGCGTTTTTGTCTGAGCGCGGCGCGCTTACACGCTCGACGCGCTTACTGCGTTCACAGATAGCTGCAGCAGTAATCGAGCGTTTCGACCACGTCGATGTCGAAGCGGCTCTTGCCCGGCACCGAGAACGATTCGCCCGCCGCGTACGTCTTCCATTCGTCGCTGCCGTCCAGACGGATGCGGCACTTGCCGGCTTGCACTTCCATCAGCTCGGGCGCGTCGGTGCCGAAGTTCAGCTGGCCAGGCAGGATCACGCCGAGCGTCTTGCGCGTGCCGTCCGCGAACAGCACCGTGTGCGAGACGCACTTGCCGTCGAAGTACACGTTGGCCTTGCGGATTACGGAAACCTGGTCGAATTGCGTTGCTGCCGTCATGGCGGTCTTCCTCTGAGTCGTCGTGAATGAATGCGTGGGCGCCTCGCCGCGCAGGGCGGCGCGCGAAGCGCGGCCCGCCATCATACCGGCTCCCGGCGCGTCCTGACATGGCTCGCCGGTCAGCGCCGATCAGTCGCCCGCCACCCGCCTCATCCCCGTATTCCGGCCTTTGCGAGCCGCGCGCCTTGCCGTCGCCGACGATCCCCGATGCCATCGATGTTGAATATTCAGTAATCAGTGTTTACAGAAAAGTAACATGTAATTACAATTGCGATGGCAAATGAGAATCATACGCATTTGCAAATAACATAAATCACAGGGGTCCGGAAGTGCTGCGTGGCGCGTGTCGCCCGGCGCTATCCCGTCTCCGCCTTCGATCAAGCCGCTCACCATGTCCGCTCACTTCCCGAGTCGGATGCGCACTGTCGCGTCCGTCGCAGCCCTCTATTGCTCCGGATTTTTCGCCGCGACCGCCGCGCATGCGCAAGCTGCGCCGGCCGTGCCCGCATCCGCCAGCACCGCATCCAACCCCGCCGCCGCCACGACGCCCACGCCGAACGCCGCCGACGCCATGCTGCCCGCCGTCAAGGTGAGCTCCTCGGCGCCGTCGGAGATGCAGACGAAGACGCTTTCGTCGTACAAGTTCACTTCGCCGCTCATCGACACGCCGCGCTCGATCACGGTGATTCCGGAAGAAGTGCTCAAGCAGAAGAACGTTTCGACGTTCCAGGACGCGCTGCGCACGGTGCCGGGCATCACCTTCCTCGGCGGCGACGCGGCGGCGAATCCGTCGGCGGACCGTCCGGTGATTCGCGGCTTCGAGTCGCGCAACTCGATCTTCGTCGACGGCATGCGCGACTCGGGCGTGCAGAACCGCGAGACCTTCGACGTGGAGAACATCAGCGTCGTGAAGGGCCCGGACTCGGTGTACGCGGGGCGCGGCTCGGTCGGCGGCAGCATCGACATCACGACCAAGACGCCGCAGGCCGACAGCTTCATCAACGGCAGCATCGGCCTCGGCACCGACAGCTATCGCCGCGCGACCATCGACTGGAACCAGCAGCTCAACGACACCACCGCGTTCCGCCTGAACGCGATGGGCCACGACGCCGACCAGGCGGGCCGCACCAACGTCTACAGCAAGCGCTGGGGCGTGGCGCCGTCGATCGCGTTCGGCCTGAACTCGCCGACCACGGTCACGGTGAGCTACTACCACCTGAGCAGCTACGACATGCCCGACTTCAGCGTGCCGTTCCGTTCGACGGGCGGCACGCCAGTGCCGAGCAACCGCAGCCAGTTCTACGGCCTGAATTCGCGCGACTATCGCTACGGCCAGACCGACACGGGTGAAGTGAAGGTCGAGCACCGCTTCAACGACGCGTGGAAGATCCACAACACGACGATGTTCGGCCGCTCGACGCTCGACTATCTCGCGACCAATCCGCAGATCTCCAGCACGAATCCGAATCTGCTGAGCCTGCAGGCCAAGAGCGGCAAGTACGCGACCAACAGCGTGTCGAACCAGACCGAGGCGAACGGCAAGTTCGATCTCTACGGCATGCACCACACGCTCACGGCGGGCGTGGAGTTCAGCCACGAGCAGGATCTCTACGAGGGTTATCTCGTCACCGATTCGAAGGGCAACAACATCCGCTCGGGCGGCCCGTGCTCGGTGGCGTACAACTGCACGCCGCTCGGCAGCTGGAACCCGAACAATCCGTGGACCGGCAGCGTGCTGCTCAACGGCGACAAGAGCTTCCCCGGCCCGGCGACGCATACGCAGACCAACACCGCCTCGGCGTATCTGTTCGATAGCGTGCAGCTTTCGCAGCGCTGGATCTTCAATGCGGGCGTGCGTTTCGACCGTTACGACGTGACGGCCGAGCAAGCGGGCGTGGCGAATCTGAACAACACGTCGAACCTGTTCAGCTATCAGTTCGGCCTCGTCTTCAAGCCGATCGACACGGTGAGCCTGTACGCGTCGTACGGCACGTCGGCGAATCCGCCGGGTTCGAACTCGGGTCTGGGCGGCGGCACCGACCAGCTCGTGGCGACCAATCAGGATCTCGCGCCGGAGCGTTCGCGCAATATCGAAGTGGGCGCGAAGTGGGACGTGCTCGACCGCCGTCTGTCGCTGACGACGGCGCTGTTTCAGACCGACAAGACCAACGCACGCGTGAGCGATGGCCTGGGTGGCACGATCAACGCCGGTTCGCAGCGCGTGCGCGGCTTCGAATTCGGCTTCGCGGGCAACGTGACGGAAAAGTGGGCCGTGTTCGGCGGCTATTCGTATCTCGACGCGATCACGACCAACGCGGGTCCGACGAGCCCGGCGCTCTCCGGCCTGCCGATGGTGATGGTGCCCAAGCACAACTTCACGCTGTGGACGAGCTACGACGTGCTGCCGAAGCTGAACATCGGCGCGGGCGCGACGGTGTCGAGCCTGACGTATGCGTCGGTGTCGGCGACCTCGCGCAAGTGGACGCCGGGCTACGCGCGTTTCGACGCCTCGGCGACGTGGCGCGTCTCGAAGAAGATCGACCTGCAGCTCAACGTGAACAATATCTTCGACAAGAAGTACTACCAGAGCGCGTATCCGATCTACGCGACCTGGGCGCCGGGCCGCTCGGCGATGGTCACGCTGAACTTCTATCAGTGAAGCGTGGACGGAAGGTGTAAATGAAAAAGGGGCGCTGCGAGCGCCCCTTTTTTTGCGTGTGCGTCATGCACGTGCGTTAAGTGCAACGCGCGCGCTTACTCCGCCGTCACCGTCACCGACGCTTCGGACGTCAGCATCATGAACGTGAAGCTTTCCTGCAGATACAGCTTCACGCTCTTGTCGTCGTGCGAGGCATAGCCGATCGACACGTCCTGACCCAGATGCAGCGCGAAGTCGCCGCCGCGCGTGCTGAGAATGCTGCCGCCTTCGATCGCCGGCGCCCAGATGATCTCGCCGTTCACGAGGCGGCGGATGTGTTCGAGAATCGGATAGCCCTGATCGCTCGCCTCGCTCACCGCCGTGTAGGCGTCCGAGCCGAGCAGCACCGCGTACGGGCCATCCACGCCTTGCAGGCGCAGTTGTTCGAGCGCCTTGGCGATGACCGTCGGGTAATCGGCGATGTCGGCGGGCATCGGCAGCAGCGGGTTCGACGTGCCTTCGCGAATGCCCGTGATCTGCGCGGCTTTGTAGCCGTCGAAGATCGCGCGGTCTTCGGCGAACGCGAGGCGCGTGGCCGCGTCTTTCGCCGGCTGCCAGTCGGAGTCTTCCGCGCCGCGCTCGACGTCGTCGATGGCTTCGCGCGAGAGTTCGAACGGCACGCGCAGTTCGACGATCGCCTTCACTTCGCGCTGGCGCGCGCGGATGCCGTCGAGCGGCGCTTCGATGCCGTTCTGATGGCCGGTGCCGACCGCGGCGAGCGCGGCGCCGCCGGGGCCGTTCACGTCCACGACGCGGCGGCCCGCCAGCGAGCGCTTGAAGGTACGCGCGACTTCTTCTTCGATCTGCGACCACGCGGCCGTGGAAATGGGCGCCAGCTCGCGATGGAGGTTATTCATACCGGGGTGCTCCTTTGAGTGATCCGATGGCGAGCGAGCCGTCCGCGTTGGCGGCGGCTGTCTCGGTTTGCGTGTCCGGCGCCGAGGCGTCCGGCGTGTCGATGGTGGCGGCCGCGCCCGGTTCGTGGTCGGCGAGCGCTTCGAGCAGCGGCTGCGACGGCACGAAGAACAGCCCGCCGGTCACGGCGCGGCTGAAGTCGAGCAGGCGGTCGTAGTTGCCCGGCGGCAAACCGACGAACATGTTTTCCAGCATCTGCTCGATGGGCGCGGGCGAGCGCGCGTAGCCGATGAAATACGTGCCGAACTCGCCCGAGCCCGGCCGGCCGAACGGCATGTTGTCGCGCAGGATCTTGATCTCGTTGCCGTCGGCGTCGTCGAGCGTGGTCAGCGAGCTGTGCGACCAGCTCGGCTTCACGTCTTCGTCGAGTTCGATGTCCTGCAGCTTGGTGCGCCCGATGATGTGTTCCTGCGCTTCCACGGGCAGCGCGTTCCAGCCCTTCATGTCGTGCAGGTACTTCTGCACCAGCACGTAGCTGCCGCCGCAAAATTCCGGATCTTCGGTTTCGCCGATCACGGTGAAATGGACCGCTTCGTTGCCGGTCGGATTCTCCGTGCCGTCGACGAAACCGATCATCGCGCGCATGTCGAAGTTGCGGAAGCCGTGCACTTCGTCCTCGGTCGTGACCGCGCCGTCGAGCTTCTTCATGAGCTGCGTGGCGAGTTCGAAGCAGAGGTCGGTTTCGTCGGCGCGAATGTGCAGCAGAATGTCGCCCGGCGTGGCGACGGCCACGCGCTCGCCCTTGCCGAATTCGCGGAACGGGTGCAATTCGGCGGGACGCGGCTCGCCGAACAGCTTGTCCCATGCGTCGGACGAAAAGCCGACCACGCACGAGAGGTTGCCGGCGGGCACGCGTTTGCCGACGGCGCGCACGAGATTGCCGACGTCCGCGCACCAGGCGCGCACGGCGGCGCGGCTGGCGGCATCCTCGTTGACGGACAGGACGATGAAAAACGCGCTGCGGGTGACGGCGCTGGAGACGGACTGCGGTTCCTGCGTGAGTGAGGCCGGCGTCATGGTGTGGGGTTTCGCTCGTGAAGTCGGATGCGGATACGGCACCGCGCACGCAGCGGCTGCGCGCGGGCGGGAAGCTTTCGGTTCCCTGCCGGGCGCGCGTGGGGAGCGTGGGGGCCAGTGCCGCATAGTGTAATCAAACTCGCGGAAACAGGCGGTTTGCAGGTAAAAGGCGCGCGTGCGACGATAGACCTGTCCTGTCCGCGGAGAGATCAGTCATGTGGGATCACACCGAGCATGAAGGCTTCGAAATCTGGGTATTGCCGATTCCGGCATTCGGGCCGCGTTCGCCCGAGCCGCTGTTCCACTACAGCGGCTATATCTGCCGGCACGGCGCGGACGCGCATCTGGACGGGCGCAGCGTGCGTTTTCACGATCTGATGCGTAATTACGTCGGGCCCGATGCGGCGCTCGACGCCGCTTACGCCGACGCACGCTCGCGCATCGACCGCTTCCACGCCAGCGGCAGTTGGGCCGAGTCGCAGGCTCAGCCGGGCGCGCAGTAGATCCGGCGAATGGCGCGCATGCCGCGAACGCCACGATCGGTGCACCGCCAGCCGGTGCGCTGAATCGCCGCGCCCATTCAGTGGTTGCCGGAAACGACCAGCATGACCGGACGCCCTTCGCAGCCTTCGCTGCCCGGCATCGTCGTGACGCGCCAGCCGGGCGGCTCGCCGGGCGCGGCCAGGTCGGGGCGGCGGACCTGGTCGCTGCCGTCGTTGTCGCGATCCACGTAGGTCGTCAGCACGTTGAACGGCCAGGACGCGCGACGCAGCCGTTCGTGCACGAGCGAGCCCACCCAGATCGGCGTGTTGTCGGGCGCGAGCGCATAACCGGTCGGCCAGAAGCGCAGCACGTCGCGGCGGCTGCCGGGCCGCTGCGGATCGTCGGGCAGATGCACGCGCGCGAACACCAGCGGCGACGGCTGGCCGTTGTTCAGCTTCGGCAGCAGCGGCAGCGAGAGCGCATCGACGTTCGGCGCGACCAGCGAGAGCACGCTCTTCACCGAAAACTGCGTGCCCTCGCGCCAGCCCGCGTCGCGCAGCGCGTGGCTCAGGTCGGCGGCGCTGGCGGCCCACTGGAGCGTCATCGGCTCGCGGCGCTCGCCTTTCATGTCGACGCGATAGCACGCGAAGGTGCGCCAGAGCGTGTCGGTCCACGCGAGCTGGCTCACCGTCACCGGCGGTTCTTCGTCGCGCGATTCCACGGACGCGACGTGCCCGGCCGCGCCGCGCTGCAGCACGAACGCCAGCACCAGCACCGCGAGCACGATCGACGGCATGACGTTGTGCTCGGGCGGACGCTGCGGATAGCGCCACAGCGAGAGCAGCACGACCGCCGCGACCCAGATCGAGGCGAAGGCCGCGCCGCCGATCGCGTCGGAGAACAGGAAGCGGTCGAAATAGAGGCCCGCGAAGGTCACCGACACCACGATCGCATTGCCGAGCGTCGCCACCACGGCGGCCTGCGGCGTGTTCACGCGCCGCACGAGCAGGAACATCATGAAGCCGTAGACGATCACCATCGACGCCACGCGGTCGCTCGGGAACACGTACGCGCCCACGTGCGCCGCCGCGCCGACATCGTGATGGATCAGAATGCGCAGCACGAGGATGAGCGCCTGCGAGACGCCCGCGGCCAGCATCCAGTACGCGATGGTGCGCCAGCGCCGTTCGAGCGCCATCCACGCAGTCACGGTCACGACCAGCAAGGCGAGCGTCAGATTGCTGCCGAGCGTTTCGACGCGCGCGAGCACGTCGTCAGCCCAGGTCGTGTGGATCGAATGCAGAAAGAGGCGCACCGACTGGTCGATCTGCACGAGCGGATCGCCGCGCAGCAGGTTGCTCAGCACGTACGAGAACACGGCCGCGCACAGCGGCACCAGCGCCGTCACCACCAGCACGGCGCCCAGCGCGGGCTGCTGGGGATCGAGCAGGCGCGCGATGCGCCGCGCCGCCGGGCTTGCGCCGTGCTGC
>NZ_JAAGPN010000243.1:0-12274 GCF_017104805.1 Paraburkholderia sp. Ac-20347
ACCGTGTCGCTGCCCGACGGCAGCACGATCGAACTCGATACCGACACGCACGTCGAGGCGCGGCTGTTTCGGCATCGCCGGGAAGTGCGGCTGGTGCGCGGGCAGGCGATGTTCGCGGTGCAATCCGATCCGGCTTGCCCGTTCAACGTGCTCGCGCAGTCGGTGACGGTGACGGTCGTCGGCACGCGCTTTTCGGTGCGATGCACGGAAACTGGCCTCGAACACGGCACGGTGCGCGTGGAGGTGGAGGAAGGGCGCGTGCGCGTCGCTGCCGCGCCGCGACCGGACGCTGCGCCGCACAGCGTCGAACTCGCGGCGGGCGAGGCCGTGACCACGGGCGCGGACGGTCTGCCCGGCCAGATCGAGCCGATTGCGCCCACGGCGGTCGCGGTCTGGCGTCAGGGCCGCGTGGCGTTCAACAACACGACCTTGCTGCGCGCGCTGCAGGAATTCGCGCGTTACGGCGCGACCAATGTGGTGGTCGACGATCCCGTGGTGGCGCAGATGCGGCTGACGGGCAGCTTCGACGTGCATCAGCTCGATCGCTTCGCGCATGCCTTGCCGCGCGTGCTGCCGGTGCGTCTGCGCCAGCGCGGCAATCTCGTCGAAGTCGTGCGCGCGGCCTGACGCGGCCAAATCCATCTACGTTCTTCAACGCTCGCCCGGTCCGACCCGGCGAGCGCCTCACCGTCCGCGCACGCGTTCCGGCCCCGCCCGGCGTTCCTAATTTCTTGCGAATTTGATTTGCATAATCCCTCGATCGGGCGTGGACCGCGCTCTCGGCATTGAGGCCAACACTATGCAAATCGGGCTTTTCGCGCATCGGCGCACGGGCGTTCTGACGGGCGCCCTGTTTCTCTCCTGTGCGCTGGCGGCGTGTTCGCACGACCAGAAAAGCGTGCAGAAAAAGGTGCAAACGGTGACCGTGGAAACGGTCAAGACCGTGCCGTACGCGCAATCGTCCTCGATGCCGGGGCGCGCAACCTCGTTCCTGACCTCGCCGGTCACGCCGCAAGTCACGGGCGTGATCCAGAAGCGGCTGTTCACCGAAGGCAGCGTGGTGCGCGAAGGCCAGGTGCTTTATCAGATCGATCCCGCGCCGTATCAGGCGACTTACGACGCCGACAAGGCCGAACTCGAAAAAGCCCAGGCGGCGCTGCTTTCCGCGAAGCCGATTGCCGAGCGCGACCGCTCGCTCGCGGCCATCGACGCGATCAGCAAGGAAACGCTCGAAGAAGCCGAGGCGACGCTCAAGCAGGACGAGGCGACCATCGACGCCGACAAGGCCGCGCTCGAAAGCGCGCGCATCAATCTGGGCTATACGCGCGTGACCGCGCCGGTCACGGGCACGATCAGCGCTTCCGCGTACACGCCCGGCGCGCTCGTGACGGCCGATCAGACCACGGCGCTCGCGACCATCTACGCCTACGACCCGATGTATCTCGACGTGACCGAGTCGAGCACGGACGTGCTCGCGCTGCGCAAGAAGTTCGCGAGCGGCGAATATAAAACCGACGCGAACGGCAACGCCAAGGTCAAGATCACGCTCGAAGACGGCACCACTTACGCGCACGAAGGCACGCTGCAATTCGCGGGCGTGGGCGTCGATCAGACCACGGGCACTATCACCTTGCGCGTGATCGTGCCGAATCCCGAGAAGCTGTTGCTGCCGGGCGAATATCTGCATGCAGTCGTCGATCAGGGCGTGAACCAGAGCGCGATTCTGGTGCCGCAGCAGGCGGTCGTGCACGATCAGCGCGGCAACGCGACGGCGCTGGTCGTCGATGCGCAGAACAAGATCGAGTCGCGCACGCTGATGCTCGCGGGCACCGCGAACAACAACGAGTGGGTCGTGACGGGCGGACTCGCGACGGGCGATCGCATCGTCGTGGCGGGCTCGCAGTTCGTGAGCGTCGGCGACACGGTGAAGGCGACCGAAGCCACCGACGCGACCGAAGCCACCGAAGCGGCCGCCGCGGCGCCGTCGTCGTCGCCTTCGGCGAACTGAGGGGCGAGTGCATGCGTATCGCTCATTTCTTTATCGACCGTCCGGTCTTCGCGTGGGTGCTCGCGATTCTGGTCTCGCTGACCGGCGCGTTCGCGATCACCCAGTTGCCGCTCGACCAGTATCCCGACATCGCGCCGCCGACCATCCAGATCACGGCGACCTATAACGGCGCGTCCGCGCAGACCAATCAGGACGCCGTCGTGCAGGTGATCGAGCAGCAGATGGTCGGTCTCGACAATCTGATGTACATGTCGTCCTCGGCGAATTCCGAGGGCAATATCTCGATCAAGCTGACCTTCTCGGCGGGCACGAATCCCGATACCGCCCAGGTGCAGGTGCAGGATCAGCTGCAATCGGCCAACGCGCTGCTGCCCGAAGAAGTGCAGGAAAGCGGCGTGACCGTGCGCAAGGCGTCGCCGGACACCTTCCTCGTCTTCAACCTCGTGTCCGAGGACGGCAAGATGAGCAAGGCGGCCATCGCCGACTATCTGTACAGCAATCTCGAAGAGCAGATCGAGCGTCTGCCCGGCGTGGGCCAGGCGCAGCAGTTCGGCTACGAGTACGCGATGCGGATCTGGCTCGATCCGAACAAGCTGCAGAAATACGCGCTGATGCCGTCGGACGTGGTGACGGCCATCGATGCCCAGAACAACGACGTGGCGGCCGGCGAAGTCGGCAACACGCCCGCCGTGAAGGGGCAGGAACTCGACGCGACCATCACGGCGCGCAGCCGCCTGACCACCGCGCAGCAGTTCCGCGACATCGTGCTCAAGACCGAGACGAACGGCTCGCAGGTGCTGCTCGGCGATGTTGCGCGCGTCGATCTCGGCCCGCAGGCGTATACGGTCGAAACCAACTTCAACAACAAGCCCGCTTCGGGTCTCGGCCTGTAGCTCGCGCCGGGTGCGAACGAAGTGCAGGTCGACAAGGAAGTGCACGACTTCCTGAACAAGCGTGCGGCGAGCTTCCCGGCCGGGCTGAAGGTCGAGTATCCGTACGAGATGGTGCCGTTCATCAAGACGTCCATCACGGAAGTGGTCAAGACGCTCGTGGAAGCGATCGTGCTGGTCGTCGCGATCATGTTCCTGTTCCTGCAGAACCTGCGCACCACGCTGATCCCGGCGATTGCGGTGCCGGTCGTGCTGCTCGGCACGTTCGGCATCCTCGACGTGTTCGGCTATTCGATCAACATGCTGACCATGTTCGGCGTGGTGCTCGCGATCGGCCTGCTGGTGGACGATGCGATCGTGGTCGTGGAGAACGTCGAGCGGCTGATGACCGAGGAGCATTTATCGCCACGCGACGCCACCAAGAAGTCGATGACGGAAATCAGCAGCGCGCTGGTGGCGATCGCGATGGTGCTCTCCGCCGTGCTGTTGCCGATGGCGTTCTTCGGCGGCTCGACCGGCATCATCTACCGCCAGTTCTCGGTGTCGGTCGTCTCGGCGATGGCGCTCTCGGTGGTGGTGGCGCTGACCTTCACGCCTGCGCTGTGCGCGACGATTCTCAAGGACGGCCACGAGAAGCCGAAGGGCCGTTTCTTCAGCGGCTTCAATCGCGGCTTCGACGCGTCGACGAGCAAATATCGTCGCGTCGTCGACCGGATGCTGCATCACCGCAAGCCCGCGATCATCGTCTATGTGCTGCTCGTGCTGGGCGCGGGGCTGCTGTTCGTGCGTCTGCCGACGTCGTTTCTGCCGACCGAAGATCAGGGCGTGCTGATGGTGACGGTGACCGCGCCGGTGGGCGCGACGCGCGAGCGCACCGAAGCGACGATGGCCAAGGTCGAGGACTATCTGCTCAAGCAGCCGGCGGTTTCCGAGGTGTTCAACGTCGCCGGTTATGCGGTCGGCAGTAACGGCCAGAACGTCGGCATGATGTGGGTGAAGCTCAAGGACTGGGATCAGCGCACGGCCGTCAACGACACGGCGCAGGGCTTCGTCGCGAAGGCGTCGCGCGATCTCTCGCAGCAGATTCGCGACGCCAAGGTGTTCGTGCTGCAGCCGCCGACGGTGCGCGGTCTCGGCATCAGCTCGGGCTTCGACATGGAGCTCGTCGACGAAGGCGGGCTCGGCCACGCGGCGCTGGCGGCCGCGCGCGATCAGCTGATCAAGATGGCGAACCAGAGCGGCGTGGTGCGTCAGGTGCGTTTCAACGGTCTCGCCGATACGCCGCAACTCTCGCTCGATATCGACGACCGCAAGGCGAGCGCGATGGGCCTCGCGCCCGCCGACATCAACTCGACGGTCGAAGACGCGCTCGGCGGCGAATACGTGGACGAGTTCCTCGACAACCAGCGCATCAAGAAAGTCTATGTGCAGGGCGACGCGCCGTTCCGCATGACGCCCGAGTCGCTGGAGCAATGGTATGTGCGCAACACGTCGGGGACGATGGTGCCGTTCTCCGCGTTCGCGACGTCGCACTGGACTTACGGGCCGCCGGAACTGGACCGCTATAACGCGGAGTCGTCGTTCGAGATCGTCGGCGATCCGGCGCCCGGCGTGAGTTCGGGCCAGGCGATGCAGACCATGGAGCAACTGGTCGCGAAGCTGCCCAAGGGCATCACCTATGCGTGGACCGGGCTGTCGTATCAGGAGCAGCTTTCGGGCGGCCAGGCGCCGTATCTCTACGCGGTCTCCGTGCTGTTCGTGTTCCTCTGTCTCGCGGCGCTTTATGAAAGCTGGTCGGTGCCGCTGGCGGTGCTGCTGATCGTGCCGCTCGGCGTGTTCGGCGCGGCGCTCGGCACGACGCTGCGCGGGCTGTCGAACGATGTGTATTTCCAGGTGGGGCTGCTGGTCACGGTCGGGCTCTCGTCGAAGAACGCGATTCTGATCGTCGAGTTCGCGACGATGCTCGAAAAGCAGGGCGCCAGTACGCTCAAGGCGATCGAGCAGGCTGTCGCGCTGCGGATTCGTCCGATCGTGATGACGTCGCTGGCGTTTCTGCTGGGCGTCGCGCCGCTGGTGATCGCGACCGGCGCAGGCGCGGCGGCGCGTCAGTCGATCGGCACGGGCGTGTTCGGCGGCACGCTCGTCGGGACGGTGCTGGCGATCTTCTTCACGCCGCTGTCGTATTTCCTCGTGCGCAAGCTCAGCGGCAAGGGCGCGTCGCCCAGCGATCCGGGCGGTCGCGGCGGCGCGGGTTCGCCCGCCGACGATTCCGGTTCGACCGGCGCGCAGGCGGAGCTGAGCGTGCCGGAGCACGCGGAGCAGGAAGAGGGCGAGGACGCGTATGCGTTGCCGGATAGCGCGATGAATGCATCGACGCACGAGTCGAAGAACGGAGGTGCCGCATGAAGCGCGTAGTCCACTGGATGCTGGCCGGCGCGGCCGTTACGGCGCTGAGCGCGTGCATCGACCTGTCGCCTTCGTATCAGCGGCCCGCCGCGCCGGTGGCGGCGTCGTGGCCCGATGCGGCTTCAGGTGCGTCTTCAGGCGCGGCCGCGAATGCGTCATCGTCGGCCACGCTCGCCGCCGATATCGGCTGGCGCAGTTTCTTCGTCGATCCGCGTTTGCAGCGCACGATCGCGCTCGCGCTGTCGAATAACCGCGATCTGCGTATCGCGATTCTCGATATCGAAAAGGAGCGCGCGGAATACCGCATCGAACGCGCGTCGCTGTTTCCGGAGATCGATCTGGGCGGCTCCGACGAAGCCGAGCGCACGCCGACTTCGGTGCGCAGCGCGGAGTCCGGCGCGTCGTCCACGACGTCCGGTGCGAGCGGCGAGACCACGCACGTCTATAGCGCCAATCTGGGCTTCACGTCGTACGAGATCGATCTGTTCGGGCGCGTGCGCAATCTGAGCAAGGCGGCGCTCGAAACCTATCTGTCGTCGATCGAAACGCGCCGCAGCACGCAGATCAGTCTCGTCTCCGATGTCGCGAGCGACTGGCTCACGCTGGCGTCGGACAAACGCTTGCTGGTGATCGCGCAGGAAACGCAGGCGAGCCAGCAGCGCACCTTCGATCTGGTCGATCGCGAACACACGCTGGGCGCGGCGAGCGCGCTCGACGTGGAGCAGGCGCAGGCGAGTCTGCAGTCGGCGCGCAACTCGACGGCGCAGGCGCAGACCACGGCCGAGCAGGCGCGCAACGCGCTCGAACTCGTCGTCGGCACGCGCGTGCCCGACGCCGATCTGCCCGATGCGCAGGTCGATCCGGTCGCGAGCATCACGTCGATTCCGGCGGGCATTCCGTCGGCGGTGCTGCAACGCCGCCCCGACGTGCTGGCGGCCGAGCACACCTTGAAGGCCGACAACGCCGATATCGGCGCGGCGCGTGCGAACTTTTTCCCGACCATCAGCCTGACGGCGGCGCTCGGTTTCGAAAGTCCCGCACTCGCGCAGCTGTTCACGGGCGGCAACCGCGCGTGGTCGTTCGAGCCGTCGGCGGTGATTCCGATCTTCGACGCAGGCGAGAACCGCGCGACGCTCGACGCCGCGAAGGTGACGTTCAAGATCGACGTCGCGACCTACGAAAAGACCATCCAGACCGCGTTCGAGGAAGTCGCGAACGCGCTGGCGACGCGCAAGACCATCGACGAACAGCTCGACGCGCAGACGCGCACCGTGAAGGCCGATCAGCACGCTTACGATCTGACCATGCAGCTGTATCAGCAGGGCAGCGACAGTCTGATCGACGCGTTGACCGAGCAGCGTCTGCTGTACACGGCGCAGCAGTCGCTGGTCGCGACGCAGCTGTCGGCGCAGACCAGTCTGATTACCCTGTATGCGGCGCTGGGCGGCGGGGTCGATGCGGAATCGGCTGCGGGCGCGAGTTCGGCTGCGTCCGGCGCGCCGGTCACGCGCTGAGCGGCGAGGCAGGTATGATGACCGGACGTTTTCAGATCAAGGATTGAGGTAGCAAGGCCATGTGCCCGGAGTCGACACCATGCCGCAAACGCTGAGCCGCGTGCTGCGCGAGATTCGCCGCGCGAGCCTGACCGGCAAGCTGTTTGCGGCGATGCTGGTCGTCAACGTGCTGGTGATCGGCGCGATGGCGCTGGGCGCGCGGCTCAGTTTCGAGCGCGGTTTTCTCGGTTATCTGGAGCAGCAGGAAATCAAGCGGCTGGAGTCTAGCGTCGGGCCGCTGGCCATGGCGTATCGCGATCACGGCAGCTGGGACTTCCTGCTGCAGAATCGCAGTCTGTGGCACGAGATCATGCGGCCTTACGCGCCGGCTTCGTATCCCGTCACGAGTCACGCGCCGTTGCCGCGTCTGCCGGTTTCGTCGCTGATCGGCACCAACACGCGCTTCACGCTGCTCGACGCGAAAGGCGCCTACGTGTTCGGCAATCCCGCGTTCGCGGATACCTCGCCGCGCCGCCCTATCGTCGTCGACGGCAAGACGGTCGGCTGGCTGCTGATGGTGCCGTTCGAACGCGCGACCGAAGCCGGCGATCTGCGCTTCCAGAAGACGCAGCGCGAGTCGAGCTGGATCATCACGATCGCGGCCACGCTGCTCGCGATTCTCACCACATTGTGGATGGCGCGCGCGCTCGCCTCGCCGTTGCGCCGCATCGCGAGCGCGACGCACACGCTCGCGGGCGGCGATCTGAGCGCGCGCGTGCCGACGGTGTCGAGCGGCGATATCGGCCAGCTCGAACACGATTTCAACCATCTCGCGCAGACGCTGGAGAGCACCGAGCGCATGCGTTCCGCGCTGGTCGCCGACATCTCGCACGAACTGCGCACGCCGCTCGCGGTGATGAGCGGCGAGATCGAGGCGATCGAAGTGGGCGTGCGTCCGGTGAGCGTGGAAGCCGTGCGTTCGCTCGGCGGCGAGGTGAAGCGCCTGAGCCGTCTCGTCGACGATCTCTACGATCTCTCGCTCGCCGACGTCGGCGCGCTGCGCTATCACCACGAACAGCTCGACGTCTGCGAGACGCTGCGTTCGGCGTTGCGCCGCAGCGCGCGGCGGCTCGGCGACGCGGGCCTCACGCTGCGCGTCGATCTGCCCGACACGCCGCTGTGGGTGCGCGGCGACGAACGCCGCCTGCAGCAGGTCTTCACCAATATTCTCGAAAACGCGCTGCGTTATGTCGATGCGGGCGAGATTGTCTGCGTGACGGCGCGCGAGGACGCGCGCAGCGTGTATATCGATTTCGACGACAGCGGCGCGGGCGTGCCCGAGGCGATGCTGGCCTCGCTGTTCGAGCGCTTCTATCGCGTGGAGGCGTCGCGCAGCCGCGCGACCGGCGGCGCGGGTCTCGGCCTGCCGATCTGCCGCGGCATCGTCGAGGCGCACGACGGCGAGATCGCCGCCGCGCGCGCGCCGCTGGGCGGCTTGCGCATCGCGATTGCGCTGCCGCGCAGCACGGAAACCTTCAGGAACCGACGTGACCATGAGTAACGAAACGCCCATCGACATTCTGATCGTCGAGGACGAGCCCAAGCTGGCCAGCGTGATGGCGGATTTCCTGCAAGCCGCGGGTTACACCACGCGCTGCGTGGACGACGGCCGCGAGGTGGCCAACGAAGTGGCGCGGCGCATGCCCGGCCTGATCGTGCTCGACCTGATGCTGCCGGGCCGCGATGGCCGTGATATTTGCCGCGATCTGCGCACGTATAGCGATGTGCCGATCATCATGGTGACGGCGCAGGTGGAGGAGGTCGATCGCCTGATCGGCCTGGAACTGGGCGCCGACGACTACATCTGCAAGCCGTTTAGTCTGCTCGAACTGGTCGCGCGCGTGAAGGCGATTCTGCGCCGCTCGCGCTTCGAGCGTTTTCCCGAAAGCGTGCCGCTGCAACTCGACGAAGAGCGTTTCGTGGCGACGTTTCGCGGCGTGGAGATTGAACTCACGCCGATCGAATTCCGCTTGCTGAGGACGCTGGCGGCGCGACCGGGCCGGGTCTTTTCGCGCGATGTTCTGATGGACCGGCTGTATCCCGATGGCCGCATCGTCGAGGATCGGACGATCGACAGCCACGTGAAGAAAATCCGCCGCAAATTCGAAACCGTCGCGCCTGATGACGACGTCATTCAGTCCGTTTACGGCGCGGGATTCCGGCTGGCTTTATAAGGTATCGCCGAGTCTTGCGGGTTCGCTCAGGCGCGCGTTCAGCCGCCTTCGGTCCGCTTGACGTACGCCTGCACGAAAGTCTGCACGGCCGCTTCCACCCAGCGGTCGATCTGGGCTTCCGAGGGCCGCGCGTTGGGATGCGTGAGGCATTCCAGCTGCGCCTCGCCGCGCACGATGCTGATGAACAGCATCGCCGCCGTGGTGTAGCCCACGGCCTGCACGTCGATCTGTCCGCGCGCCGCCGCGCGTTCGAGAAACTGCCCGACGATGCTCGCCACTACTTCCGGCCCCGCCGCATAAAATGCACGCCCCAGTTCGGGAAAGCGCGGCGCTTCCGAAACGATCACGCGATACAGCGCGAGCCCCATCGGCGACACCACCAGATCGAGATACGCGCGCGCGAGCCGCGTGAGCGAGCGCGTGATGTCGTCGGTTTCGAAATCCATTTCGCGCAGCGAATTCGCGAATTGTCCGCATTCGCGTTGAATGACGGCGGCGAACAGCGCTTCTTTCGTCGGCCACGCGGCGTAGACCGTCGATTTCGAGACGTGCGCCTCGCGCTGGATCATGTCCGTCGTGGCAGCGCTGAAACCGTGCGCCAGAAAGATGTCGCGCGCGGCGTTCAGGATCGTGTCCGCCTTGCTCGGGGCGGACGCGATATCGGGCTTGCGGGGAGTGGGGGGACGGCGCGCCGGTGCGCCGGTTTCCTTGTGCGTCGCCATTTGTTTTGAATCGGTAGCGATAACGGTGTCGCGGGATCGTAACACAGCGCCGGGACGCGCTTCCCGACCGCGGGCAGGCTCGCGGCAAAAGAGTACCGATCGGTTCGATTTTTATTGACGTGGCAATCATGTGCTCTTATCATCCAGTACCGTTCGGTACTATCCCGCCTGGATGATCCTCCCCTTATTGACGGTTTTCGCTGCGTGACGGTTCTGCCGTGCAAGCAGCGCGGGGCCGTTTTTGCGCGCGTTTCTGCTCGCGATCTCGCGAGCAGAAGCAGGGTGGCGAGCCGCATCGGCCGGACGGACACATCAACTTGATCAGGATTGCAAACGGATGATGGAATCGCGAAACCTTTCCACGCGGGGCGCGCAGTGAACGCGCCCGCCGCGTCACCGCCGCCGCTCAGCGGCGGCAAACTCGCGCTCGGCACGCTCGCCGTCGCGCTCGCGACCTTCATGAACGTGCTCGATTCGTCGATCGCGAACGTCGCCATTCCCACCTTGTCGGGCAGCCTGGGCGTGTCCGTGGACGAAGGCACGTGGGTCATCACGGTGTTCGCGGCGGCCAACGCGGTCGCGATCCCGCTGACCGGCTGGCTGACGCAGCGCCTCGGTCAGATCCGCCTGTTCGTGGGCGCGATCGTGCTGTTCACGATCGCCTCGTGGCTGTGCGGCATGGCGCCCAATCTGCCGGTGCTGCTGGCCGCGCGCGTGTTCCAGGGTCTCACGGCGGGACCGCTGATTCCGATGTCGCAAGCGATTCTGCTCAGCTCCTGGCCAAAGCAGAAGTCCGCGACCGCGCTCGCGCTCTGGGCCATGACGGCCACCGTGGGGCCGATCGCGGGGCCGTCGCTGGGCGGCTGGATCACCGACAGCTACAGCTGGACGTGGATCTTCTACATCAACATTCCGGTCGGCATTTTCGCGGCCACGGTCACGTGGATGATCTATCGTTCGCGCGAAACGCCCACGCGCAAGCCGCCGATCGATCTGGTCGGACTCGGGCTGCTCGTTGCGTGGGTCGGCACCTTGCAGGTCATGCTCGACAAGGGCAAGGACCTCGACTGGTTCCATTCGCCCGTGATCATCGGCCTGACGATTGCGGCGGCGGTCAGTTTTGTGGCCTTCGTGATCTGGGAGCTGACCGAGGAGCATCCGATCGTCGATCTGCGCCTGTTCGGCCAGCGTAATTTTCTGGGCGGCACGATTGCCATTTCGATCGCGTATGGCGTGTTCTTCGGCAATCTCGTGCTGCTGCCGCAATGGATGCAGGAATACCTCGGTTATCGCGCGGTGGATGCGGGCCTCGTGATTGCGCCGATCGGCATCTTCACGGTGCTGCTCTCGCCGGTGATCGCCAAGGTGCTGCCGCGCTCGGACGCGCGCGTGATCGCCACGCTTGCGTTCATCGGTTTCGCGGCAGTGTTCTGGATGCGCTCGAATTACATCGTCGATATCGATACGTATCACCTCGTGCTGCCCACGTTGCTGCAAGGCATTCCGATGGCGATGTTCTTCGTGCCGCTCACCGCGATCATTCTCGCGGGCCAGCCGCCGCAGCGCATTCCGGCCGCCGCGGGTCTGTCGAATTTCGTGCGCGTGTTTTGCGGCGCGGTCGGCACGTCGCTGGGTGCGAACGAGTGGTACGACCGCACGGTCGTGCATCACGTGCGGCTCACCGAGCAGGCGACGCCGGAAAATCCGGCGTTCTCGCAGTTCGTCGACTTCGTCACGAAATCGATGCACATCGATACGGCGACGGCGCACGCGATGTTCGGGCAGCTCGTGGAGTCGCAGGCGGCGATGCTCGGCCTCAACGACGTGTTCTGGATTTCGGCGGTGATCTTTATCGCCATCATTCCGCTCATCTGGATTACGCGCGCGGGCCGGGCTGGCGCGGGCGGCGCGGATTCGGCGGCGCATTGAACCGCGCATTGAATCTGTGTCGACTACATAAACGGCGCTGCCTTTTTCGATCATCAGGAAAACATGACTCACGTTTCAATTACGCGTTCGCCGCTGCGGCCGCGCGCGCTGTCGATAGTCGTTGCATGCGCAACGGTTGCGATCATGAGCGGTTGCGCGAACTACATCGGTATCAAGAGCGACAAGACGCTCGCGCAGCCGCAGCAGTTCGAGTCGTCGCAAAGCATTCCGGCGCAGGGCGGCCAGTGGCCCACGCTCGACTGGGCGAAGCAGTTCGGCGACCCGCAATTGCAGAAGCTGATCGACGAGGCCATCGACGGCAATCCGACGATCGCGCAGGCGCAGGCGCGTCTGGCGAAGGCGTCGTCGTATATCGAGACCTCGAAGTCGGCGTTGGCGCCGAAAGTGACCGCGGGCTATTCGTGGACGCGTGAGCTTTACTCGTCCAACGCGCTTTATCCGACTCCCTACGGCGGCAGCTGGTACAGCGAAAACAACGTGCTCGCGAGCGCGTCGTGGGATCTCGACCTGTGGGGTAAAAACCGCCAACGACTCGCGCAGGCGGTCTCCGCGCAGCGCGCCGCCGAAGCCG
>NZ_JAAGPN010000244.1:0-233 GCF_017104805.1 Paraburkholderia sp. Ac-20347
ACGTAGATGAAATTGTGAGACAAGAAAGAATATAGACAGACGACGGCAGTGGCACGAAGAGGTATATCATGAGAGTCAGATTTGGATAACAAGAGTGGATAGGATGACATAATCGAAATCGACAGACAATCATAATATATAGATAGCCAGAGATATTGAGTTGAGCATGAATTAATCTGTTCTTGTTAGTCTTTTTGTGGCTTATTTAATATATTTTTTTTTTTTTTTTTTTT
>NZ_JAAGPN010000245.1:0-11940 GCF_017104805.1 Paraburkholderia sp. Ac-20347
TCTCCGCGCGCGCCGCACGCTTCGCGGCGGCCTCGCTGTCACGCTGCAAACGCGCGGTGGACGTGCGCTCGCGCTCGATCTCTAGCAACGCCCGTTTCTCGGCGGCCTGGAGGCGCGTTTCGGCAAGCTCGGCGCTGGCGCGTTGTTTCTCTAGTTCGGCGGCGAAATCCGCGCGCGCCTGCACCAATGCAGTTTCACGCTCGCGATTGCCCTGCTGGAGGCGCTCGACCTCGCCTTCGAGCGCCTCGCGCGTAGCCACCGCCGCAGCCTGGGCCTGCTCCAGTTCCTGAATACGCACCTGCGCCGCCAGCAGGGCAGACGTGCGCTGCTCCAAGGCGGTTTCCGTGCGCGCGAGATCGCTCTGCAAACCGGTGACGGCAGCCCCGGCTTCCTGCCGCGCCACCTCGACCTCCTCGCGCAGCGCTTCGAGCGAAGCCTCGGCAGCCGCCGTCGCGCGCTGCCAGAGCGCCCCGATCAGTTCGCCCGCCGCGCCCTGCAGTTCCTCGGGCAAGTCCGCGTGCTCGATGCGCACGCGGCTCTTCTCGCGCAACTCCGCCCAGAACTCGGACAGCACCGCCGTCGGCGTGCCCATGCTGCCGCGGCGCACGAGCTGATAGAGCCGGTTCGCGGTCGGCGTTACGCCGATGCGGAAGAACAGCAGCGCGCACACTTCGCGATACAGCTCGCGCGTTTTGGGGAAGTTGGCTTTGAGACGTTCGATTTCCGCGGCGATGCGGACTTCGTCAGGGGTAATGTCGGACATGGCGAGCTTTGACGGCAATATTTATTGAAATATTACTACGTAAACCGTCAAACTTCTACTATTCAGCCATATTAATTTGACATTAACCGTATAATGTCGCTATCTGAGTCTTCTCCCCGCGCGCGAAGTCCACGCAACGCTTGGCGAGCACATCGGTCGGGTCGATCAGCGTCACGCGCGCGCCGCTGGGCGATTGATACGCTCCGCCGGCGAGCAGCAGCGGCAACTCGGTGCAGCCCAGAATCACCACTTCCACGCCCTCGGCGATCAGGCCATCCAGCGCGGCGGCGATATCGTCGAAGCACGGTCCGGTCGTAAAACCCGCCTTCACGCCCTGCTTGCCGTAGATCGCCGCCATCACGCGCGCCTGCAAGGCCGCACTCGGCGCCACCTCGCGCAATCCCTGCGATTCGAGCGCCTTGCGATAGACCCCGCTTTCAATCGTCCCCGAGGTGGCGAGCACGCCCACGTCGCGCAACGCCGGAAACGTCGTCCGCAGATAACGGGCCGTTTCGGTCAGCATATTGACGATGGGCACGCCCAAATGCGGCTGAATGCGTTCGACGAACGCGTGCGCCGTGTTGCACGGCATGGCGATCACGTCCGCGCCGCCCTCCTCCAGCCGCTTGCACGCGGCATAGAGCGAGAGCGTGGGATCGACGCCGTCACCGATCAGGTTTTCCGTGCGATCGGGAATTTGCGGATTCTGCTCGACCAGCATTTTGATGTGATCCTGATCGCGCGCGGCGGGCGTATTGCGCACGACCTTGTGCAGAAAATCGACCGTGGCCGCCGGACCGATGCCACCCACCACGCCCACTTTGATGGGCTGTGCGGGCACGGGATCGCCGCCTGCGATTGCATGCTGCGCGCAAACGAGATTCGCGTCGATAATCGGCACACCACGCGCTGCGCTTTCTATAGCGGCACGCGCATCATCGCCCAGGCCGTGCACGATGATTTGCGCGCCTTGCTCGATCAGACTGTTGCACGCCGCCTGAATATCGCCGCTTTCGATGCCTTGCTTACGCGGATAAACACACGTAAAAGACACCTCCGACAACCTCGCGTGCAAATCATCGGCATTCAGCAAGCCCACGCACCGCGCGTCAGGAAACGATTCCGCTATCACACGCTGCACTGCCTCGCCGCGATCGATGATCTGCACATGCGCATTCGCCCTTAATTCATCGATAAACGCCGCGCTCGCGAGAGACGGCAACAACACCGTCGTCACGCCGCATTTTTCGAATTCGCGAATCGTTTCGAATAGCCGCAATTTCCATTCGGATGAATCGACCGCTTCGTCACGCCACGGCAACTGCCGAAAAATCGCATCGAAATAGGCGGCGTCCGCGCGCGCCGATGCCAACGTCGCCAGTAGCCGGATCCTCTCCGCGCCCTCCAGCGGCGCGCGTCCGCCAATCACGCCAAACTTCCTTCCCTTCAGGCCAGCGCATTGCATCACTTCGCGTCTCCCTGCGCCTGCGGAAACAGTCCTTGCACCGATGCCTCGCGCTGCGGCTCGCGCGCGGCCTCCCACTTCGCGATCACGGCGGTCGCCACGCTGTTGCCGATCACGTTGGTCATCGTGCGGCCCATGTCGAGAATCTGATCGATGGCGAGCACCATCGCCACGCCCGCAGCAGGCAGGTGAAACATCGGCGCCACGGCGGCCACCACGACCACCGATCCGCGCGGCACACTCGCCATGCCCTTGCTGCTCAACATCAGCACGAGCAGCATGAAAATCTGCTGCGAAACTGGCATATCGACGCCGAAAGCCTGCGCGATGAAAATCGCGGCGAAGGCCTGATACATCATCGAGCCGTCCAGATTGAACGCATAGCCGAGCGGCAGCGTAAAACCCACCACTTTCTTTTCCACGCCGAATCGTTCGAGTTGCTCCGTGAGGCGCGGATACGCCGCTTCGCTGCTCGCCGTCGAAAACGCAATCATCGCGGGCTCGCGAATCGCCTTGAGCAAGGGGCCGACGCGACGGCCGAGAAACAGATAACCGATACCGACGAGCATCGCCCACAACACCAGCAAGCCCAGATAAAACGAGCCGATCAATTTGCCGTACGTGTAAAGCACGTCGAGGCCGCGCATCGTCACCGCCGATGCAATCGCGCCGAATACGCCGAACGGCGCGGCACGCATCACGTAATTCGTCACGCGCAGCATGACCGGCACCATGCCGTCGATACATTCGATCACGATAGCGACGCGCGACTGGCGTTTAAGTGCGCCGAGCGCAAGCCCGAGAAACACCGAGAACACCAGAATCTGCAGGATGTCGTTGCGCGCCATCGCATCGAGCAAGCTGGTGGGAAACGCGTGCGTCAGCACGTCCTTGACGTTGAGCGCCGCCGTGTTGAGCCCGGTATCCACTTCGCCCGCACCGGCCGTCATATGCAGCCCTGCGCCAGGTTGCAGCACGTTGGCGAGCACGAGTCCCAGCGCCAGCGAAACCAGCGACGCGCACACGAACCAACCCACCGAACGCAGCCCGATCCGTCCCACGTCCTGCCCGCTCTCCATGCCCGCCAGCCCGGAAACGAGCGTGACGAACACCAGCGGCGCAATGATCATTTTGATGAGCCGCAGAAAGATATCAGTGACGATCGAGAAATAACCGGCAATGGTTTTGGCGCTCGCGGCGTCGACGGCATGCGTATGGCAGACATAGCCTGCCGCCACGCCCAGCAGCATGCCGATGCCAATATTCAGAGTGAGGCGATTCTTCATATCCGTCCTTGAATGGCGCGCGACGAAGGCCGCGCAATCAGAACGGATGGTAGGGAGGAGAAAAAAGACGTCGATGCCAGTCTGGAATATGCGTATGCGAAACTCGCATAACGCGGCATTCCCCAGGCGCGATCAGCGCCTGTCTTGCGCGACGGCGCGCAGATGCTGCCAGAGCGTATCGATGAATTCGCTGCGATTCGAGGCGTCGCGGTACACGCGCAATTCCACGTCGAGATGCCACGCGGACGGGCCGGCCGGCACCAGTTCGCCGTCGGCCAGTTCACGCGCGATCGCGCTTTTCGGCAGCCAGCCAACGCCCTCGCCCTGCATCACGAGTTCTTTGAGCACGGCCGCCATGTCCGATTCGTAGTGCAGGCGCAAGAGCGGTTTCGTGGCCGCGCGCCCGAGCAGCAGCGCCACGCAGCGGCCGAAATAACTCGTCTCCGTATAGGCGATATGCGGCAAAGGCTGCTTCGCGGTGCCGGGCAAACGGTAAGCGGGCGCGGATCGCGCATTCGGGCGACTGGCGGGCAGCAAGGTGTCGATGCCCACGGTCACATGCTCGTATCGCGCGGGATCGAGATGCAACGGCAGCTCGGGATGGTGATACGCGAACATGAGTTCGCAATTGCCATTCACGAGCATCAAGATCGAATCATGCACATTGGTCGGCACCACGCGCGCGGGAATCTCGCCAACATGCTTCGCGAGCTGCTTGAGCCACGCGGGCAGAAAATTCAGGGCGATCGTATGACCCGCGGCGATTTGCAGGCTCTTGCCGCCAATGCGCTGCTCGGTGCGAATGATCGCGCGCGTATCGTAGAGTTTGCTGAGCACGTCGTCCGCCGCTTCGCGAAAGAGTTGCCCTGCAGGCGTTAAAACAGGTGGAAAACTGCTGCGGTCGATCAGTTCCGCGCCCACCCATTGTTCGAGCGATTGAATGCGTCGGCTGAATCCGGATTGCGTGACGTTGCGAAACTCAGCCGCGCGCGAAAAACTCTGATATTGCGCGAGCGCGACGAAGTCTTCGATCCATTTGATTTCCATGCGCAGGGCCGGCGCGCCATTCGCCGCGTGCTGTGATTGAACCGCGCCATTGTACGCCCGCGTTATCGCGGCACGATTGATGAATCGATTTGCTAGTCGAGTTGCGCAAGACGCGTCGCGAGTGCGTCGATTTCCGAATCGGCGAACACTTCAATACCGTTGGCACGCAGCAACGCCGCCGTTACGCCTTCGCCTGCGAACTGGTGTCCGCTGAATGTGCCGTCGTAAATGAAGCGGCTTCCGCATGAGGGACTGCCGTCGATCAGCAGCGCAAAACGGCAGTCGTGTTCGCGCGCGAGATCGAGCGCCGCTTGCGCGCCCGCGATAAAGAGCGCGCTTACATCGGTGCCGTGCTCGTCGATCACTTGTGCCGCGCCCGATAAAACGGCCTGCCCCGATTGCGCCCGCGCAATTTCCGCAGCCGGACGCGGCACCGAAAATCCCCCGCTCAATTCCGGACAAATGGCCACGACGCGGCCTTCACGCTGCCACGCATCGAGCGCGGCATGCGCCAGCGTTTTCGCCGATCCGTTGTAACGCACGGGACGACCCAGCAAACAGGCGCTGACCAGAATCTTGTGAGGCATACGGCATGCAATGCGCGGCGAGCGCTTATTCGAGCAACGCGCTATCCAGTTCGGCGACCGGCGCGCCAAGCGGCAATGCGTCCGTTTCGCCGTCCATCAGCGCGATGCGTGCGTAAAGATCGTGCCAATCGACGGCAAGCAGCGGCGCCGTTAAATCGCCGCGTGCGCGATAAGCGAGAAATCGCATCCAGCCGTCGAGAAACACGCCGGTACCAGGCATCAACAGGCAAGGCGGCCTCGCCATCGCCGGATATCGCACGGCGCTTTCGTCGAGCGCGGCGCGCAATGCGGGGGTATCGGCGCCCCGCGTTCCGTGATCGGAAACGAACTTTTGAACCGCTGTATCGACAATCGCCATCGGCAATTCAACATAGGCGGCGCGTACTTCGCCCAGTGTGCATTGTGTCGATTTCGACAATTCTTCAGTCAATTCATTCATGCACAGTCGTTTAAACACGACCGTTCGCGCCTGAAGCGGCAATGCGCTCAATGACGTGGCGCCGTGCCGGAGCGCCTCTCTGAACAGGGGATAACGGCTCAACCAATGATCGATTTCGGACATGCATGACTCCGGCGCGGGGCCGCGAGACGCGTGCATCATGAAAACCGCGTCTCCAGGCCTGCTGCTGCTCTCAGGTTTTTTTATTCCAAAAACTATAACGTTGCGTCTTGCATCGCACAAGTGAAAGGTTCCGCATCACCGGTATTCATGCATTCTTCATAAAACTCGCATGCGGAATTATTTTCGAATTTTTTTAGCGGAACGCCGATTTATTTTTGGAACCAAGCCATCGAAAGCAATTCGTAAACATCGATCGCCACGCCGGCCTCGCCGCATCCCCACGCGCCGGCTCATCATCCAGGAGCTTCGATCGATGAATCATCCGAAACGCTTTCTGCTTGCCAATCTCGCGTGGTCTTCGGAGGTCGCCGCGCGCGAGCCCGAATTTTTCACGCAACTCGCACAAGGCCAGCGCCCGCGCGCGCTCTGGATCGGTTGCTCGGACAGCCGCGTGCCCGCCGAGCGCATCGTGAATGCGCAGCCGGGCGAACTGTTCGTCCATCGCAACATCGCGAACCTGTTCACCGCCGACGACGCCAACGCGTCAAGCGTGGTCGAGTACGCCGTGCATGCGCTCGAAGTCGAGCACATCATCGTCTGCGGCCATCACCATTGCGGCGGCGTGCGCGCGGCGCTTTCCGCGCCGCTGGACGCGCTGCCGAACGTGAACCGGCGCATCGCCGGGCTGCGCGAACTGGCCGGGCGTCACCACGCCGAACTCGACGCCATCGCCGATCTCGATGCCCGCGTCGACCGTCTCGCCGAACTCAACGTGATCGAGCAGGTGGCGCGCCTCGAAGCCTCGCCGATCGTGCGCGCGGCGCGGCGTCCGCCGCAGATTCACGGCTGGGTGTTCGGTCTGCGCGAAGGTCGCCTGCTGCAATTGACCGAAGCCAGCGCGGCAGTCTGAGCAGACATTCCGATCGATCCTGAGCTCCAACGCCCGCTCATTCACGCCATTCACGTCACTTTAGCGGACCTCACATGCCGAACTCCCGTCACATCGACCTCGCGAGCCTGCGCAGCGATTTATTCGCGGGCATCGTCGTCTTTCTCGTCGCGCTGCCACTGTGCCTCGGCATTGCCACCGCGTCCGGCGTCGAGCCGTTCGCGGGGCTGCTCTCCGGCATCGTGGGCGGCCTCGTCGTCGCGCTGCTCAGCGGCTCGCATCTGAGCGTGAGCGGCCCCGCCGCCGGACTCGTGGTGATCGTCGTTTCCGCCATCGCCTCGCTCGGCAGCTTTTCGGCGTTTCTCGCGGCCGTGCTGATCGCGGGCGTGTTGCAGTGCGTGTTCGGCATGCTGCGCGCCGGGCAACTCGCGAGCTTCGTCCCGGTGCCGGTCATCAAAGGCATGCTCGCGTCGATCGGCCTGCTGCTGATCGTCAAGCAGGTGCCGCTCGCCGCCGGTTTGTCAGAAGGTTTGTCCACATCCGCTGCGTCGCTCGTCACGCCCTTCGGCGCGGTGCTCGTGCCCGCGCTCGCGCTGGCCGTGGTCTGCGTGATCCTGCTGTTCGTCTGGGAAACGCCGCGCGCGAAGCGATACGCACTCGTGCGCATCGTGCCGGGGCCGCTCGCGGTCGTGGCGCTGGGCATCGGCGCAACGCTCGCGCTCGACGCCCTCGCGCCCGCATTCGCCTTGCCGGGCAAGCAGCGCGTGGCGCTCGACGCGCTGCAATCGTTCGACACGCTCGCAGGCGCGCTGGCGTTTCCGGACTTCACGCAACTCGTCGATGCGGACGTCTGGCGCGTCGCGCTCACGCTCGCCGTGGTCGCCAGCCTCGAAACGCTGCTGAGTCTCGAAGCCGTCGAGCAGATGGACCCGCAACGTCGCCGCGCCTCGCCCGATCGCGAATTGAAGGCGCAAGGCGTCGGCAACATCGTGGCGGGCGCGCTCGGCGGCTTGCCGATCACCGCCGTGATCGTGCGCAGTTCCGCCAATCTGAACGCAGGCGCACGCACGCGTCTTGCGGCCTTCGTGCATGGCGCGCTGCTGCTTGCGAGCGTATTCGCGCTGACCGCCGTGCTCAACCTGATTCCGCTCGCCTGCCTCGCCGCGATTCTGATCCAGACCGGCTACAAGCTCGCCAAACCCGCACTCTTCGTCTCGATGATGCGCGAAGGCAGCGACCGCATCGTGCCGTTCGTGGCCACGATTGTGGGCGTACTCGCCACGGATCTGCTGATCGGCATTGGTATCGGCATTGCGGTGAGCATGCTGCTGGCGATGCGCGCCAATCTCGACGACACCTTCGCGCTCGCCGAGCACGACGACCATTATCTGCTGTCGTTTCGCAAAGACGCGTCGTTTCTCGCCAAGCCGATGTTGATGCGCTGCCTCGCGCGCATTCCCGACCACGCGACGGTGCTGATCGACACGGAACGCGCCGATTTCGTCGACCGCGATATCCGCGACACGCTCGAACGCTTTATCGCCGACGCGCCGCGCCGAAGCATCGCCGTGGAAAACGTGCAGTGGCCGCGCTTGAATTCGACGCCGAAAAAACGTTTGCCGTGGGCGCGTTCGCCAGGCGCGACGTCATAAAAAAAGCCGGGTATCGCTACCCGGCTTTTTTCGTGTTTAAACCGTTTATTCGAAATGCTCGCGCAGCCATTTCTTGTTCAGTTTGCCGACGCTGGTTTTCTCCAGCGCCTCGACAAACTTCACGACCTCCGGCACGGCGTATTTCGAAATCGTCCCGTTCTCGCTGAACTTGAGCACGTGCTGTTTGAGTTCATCGGCCGTGACCGGATGGTGATCGGCGCGCAGCACGACGAGCGCGGCCGGGCGCTCGCCCCACTTGTCGCTCTTGATGCCGATGACCGCCACTTCCGCGACGGACGGATGCTGCGAAATCAGACTTTCCACCTCCAGCGACGAGACCCATTCGCCGCCCGACTTGATCACGTCCTTGATGCGGTCGGTGATCTGCAAATAGCCGTCCGCGTCGATCCGCGCCACATCCTGCGTATGCAGATAACCGCCCTCCCAAAGCGTGGCCGACGCTTCCGGATTGTGCAGATAGCCTTGCGTGAGCCACGGCGCGCGCACGACCACTTCGCCGCTCGCGCTGCCGTCGTGCGGCAGATCGCGCATTTCCGTATCGACAATGCGCAGATCGACGAGCGGAATCGGCAAGCCCGTGCGGCAACGCAAACTCACTTCCTCGTCGAGCGAAAGCGGTTCCGTTTGCGGTTTCAATTGCGCGAGCGTGAGCACCGGACACGTTTCCGACATGCCATAGCCCGTGAAAATATCGATGCCGCGTTCGAGCGCCGCGCGCGCGAGACCATGCGGCAGCGCGCCGCCGCCGATCACGACTTTCCATTTGCTGAAGTCGGCGGATTTGGCCTGCGGGCAATTCAGCAGCATGTGCAGAATCGTGCCCACGCAATGCGAGAACGTCACGCCTTCATCGCGCAGCAATTCGACCAGACGGTCCGGCACGTAGCGCCCCGGATACACCTGCTTCACGCCCAGCACCGTGGCGATATACGGCATGCCCCACGCGTGCACATGGAACATCGGCGTGATCGGCATATACACGTCGCCGCGATGAAAACGCTGGCGCGATTCGGGGCTCGTCAGCGCCGCCATCACCGTGATCGTATGCAGCACCAGTTGACGATGCGAGAAATACACGCCCTTGGGCAAACCCGTCGTGCCGGTCGTATAGAACGTGGTGGCGCGCGTATTTTCGTCGAAGTCGGGGAAGTCGTAATGCGCGCTGCACGATGCGAGCAATTGCTCGTATTCGCCCGCGAATTCCAGACCGTGCGTATCGCTGACGTTGCCGTCGTCGTCGATCAGAATCAGCGTGCGGACTTTCTCCAGCTTGTCGCGAATCGCCGCGAGCACGGGCAGAAAATCTTCGTGAACGAGCAGCACTTCGGCGCCCGCGTGGTTGATCGTATAGGCGATTTCGCTTTGCGACAGACGGATATTTACCGTTTGCAGCACGGCGCCCATCATCGGCACCGCAAAATAGGCTTCCAGATAACGATGGCTATCCCAATCCATCACCGCAACCGTGGTGCCGAATTGCGTGCCCACGTTTTTCAATGCGTTCGCCAGTTTGCCCACACGCTGACCGAATTGCGCATACGTAATGCGCGTCGTGCCGCGATAGACGATTTCCTGATTCGGCGTTTGCTGCAACGGCGTGAGCAGCAAGCGTTTGATCAACAGGGGGTACGAATACGCCGATGCCATCGTTTCGCTGGAATGGTCGTGCATCGCTGTCTCCATCTTGGGATAGTTCAATTGCAGTGTTCAAAGCAGACATGCCGCAGCGCGCGCTGCGGCATGTCGATATGGCCGGTTGAGCGGGATCGACGAAAAATGCGAAATACGCCGCGTTTAAGCCGCGTTCTCGAAGATCGCCGCGATACCCTGGCCGCCGCCGATGCACATCGTCACGAGCGCATAACGGCCGCCGATGCGTTGCAGTTCGTGCAGCGCCTTCACCGTGATGAGCGCGCCGGTCGCGCCGATCGGATGGCCGAGCGAAATGCCCGAACCGTTCGGGTTCACCTTGGCGGGATCGAGGCCGAGTTCCTGCGTCACCGCGCACGCTTGCGCCGCGAATGCTTCGTTCGATTCGATCACATCGAGATCCTCGACGCGCAGGCCCGCGCGCTGCAGCGCGAGACGCGTGGCCGGCACCGGGCCGATGCCCATGTAGAGCGGCTCGACGCCCGCATGCGCGTAGGCGACGAGGCGCGCCATCGGTGCGAGACCACGCTGTTCGGCGGCTTCGCGCGACATCAACAGCACGGCGGCCGCAGCGTCGTTGATGCCCGAGGCGTTGCCCGCCGTCACCGTGCCGTTTTCCTTCGCGAACACCGGCTTGAGTTTCGTGAAGTCTTCGAGCGTGGCGTCGGTGCGCAGATGTTCGTCGGTGTTGAACACGACTTCACGGCCCTTCACGGTGCGCGTGACCGGCACGATCTGGCTCGCGAAGCGGCCTGCGGCGATCGCCTGCGCGGCGCGGCGATGCGATTCGAGCGCCAGCGCGTCCTGACGCTCGCGCGAAATCTCATAGCGTCGCGCGACGTTCTCGGCGGTCACGCCCATCGGCACCGTGTCGAACGGATCGTTGAGCGCGCCGAGCATCATGTCGATCAGACGCGCGTCGCCCATGCGTGCGCCAAAACGCGCGTCAGGCGCGATATAGGGCGCGCGGCTCATGTTTTCCGCGCCAGCGCCGATGGCCACGTCGGCGTCGCCGAGCAGAATGGTTTGGGCCGCCGAGACAATCGCCTGCAGGCCCGAGCCGCACAGACGATTGACGTTGAACGCGGGCGTCGATTCCGGAATGCCCGCGTTGATCGCGGCCACGCGCGAGAGATACAGGTCCTTCGGCTCGGTGGCGATGACGTTGCCGAACACGACGTGGCCCACGTCGTCGGCCTTCACGTTGCTGCGCGCCAGCAGTTCGCGCAGCACGATCGTTCCGAGTTCGGTCGGCGCCACGTCCTTCAGGCTGCCGCCGAACTTGCCGATTGCGGTGCGCACACCGCCCACTACGACGACTTCTTTGCTCATGTCTCTTCCTCGTTTGCTGGTCTGCGCAACAGCGCTGCGCACGCGTTACATATTCGGATAATTCGGCCCGCCGCCACCTTCCGGCGTGACCCAGACGATATTCTGCGTCGGGTCTTTGATATCGCAGGTCTTGCAGTGCACGCAGTTCTGCGCGTTGATCTGCAGACGATCGCTGCCGTCGTCGTTCTTCACGAACTCATAGACCGCCGCCGGACAGAAGCGCGCTTCCGGGCCCGCATACGTGCGCAGATTCACATCGACCGGCACCTTCGCATCTTTGAGCGTCAGATGCGCGGGCTGATTCTCTTCGTGATTCGTGTTCGAAATGAACACCGAAGAGAGTCGATCGAACGTGAGCTTGCCGTCAGGTTTCGGATACTCGATCGGCTTGCACTGCGACGCCGGACGCAGCATTTCATTGTCGCGATGCTGATGATGCAGCGTCCACGGCACATTACCGCCCATCAGCTTCTGCTCGAGCCCGACCATCAGCGTGCCGAGATACAGGCCCTTGCTCATCCACTGCTTGAAATTGCGCGCCTTGTACAGTTCCGTGTAGAGCCACGACTGCTTGAACGCTTCCGGATACGCCGTGAGTTCATCGCTCGTGCGACCGGCCTGCACCGCGTCGAACGCCGCTTCCGCAGCGAGCATGCCGGTCTTGATCGCCGCGTGACTGCCCTTGA
>NZ_JAAGPN010000023.1:0-58215 GCF_017104805.1 Paraburkholderia sp. Ac-20347
ACGCTGGCGAACGGCGACGGCGCGCTGGCGCTCGGCATGAATTCGACGGCGTCGGCGAATGGCGCGATTGCGCTGGGTTCGACCGCGAGCGCGGCGACCACCGATGCGATCGCCATCGGCACGGGCGCGAGCGCGCAGTACAGCGGCAGCGTGGCGATCGGCTCCGGCAGCACGACCGGCGCGGCGGCGCCGACCGGCACCGGTTACATGACGGGCCAGGCCGCGCCGAGCGGCGAAGTCTCGGTGGGTAGCGCGACGAGCACGCGCCGTATCACCAATGTCGCGGACGGCTCCGCGCCGACCGACGCCGTGACGGTCTCGCAGTTGAGCACCAGCAACGTGAGCCTTTCTACGGGTATCGATACGTTGTCGACTTCTACGTCGACTAGCGTGGCTTCGTTGTCCACTGGGATCGACACGACGAACAGCAATGTTGCGAGCTTGTCGTCGTCTGCATCGACGAGCACGGCGTCGCTTTCTACGGGTATCGATACGCTGTCGACTTCTACGTCGACGAGCGTGGCTTCGTTGTCGACCGGTATCGACACAACGAACAGTAACGTAACGAGCCTGTCGGCTTCCGCCTCGACGAGCGCGGCTTCGCTTTCTACGGGGATCGATACGCTGTCGACTTCTACGTCGACTAGTGTGGCTTCGTTGTCGACTGGCATCGATACGACGAACAGTAATGTTGCGAGCTTGTCGTCGTCCGCTTCGACGAGCGCGGCTTCGCTTTCTACGGGTATTGATACGTTGTCGACTTCTACGTCGACGAGTGTGGCTTCGTTGTCCACTGGGATCGATACGACGAACAGCAACGTGACGAGCCTGTCGTCTTCCGCGTCGACGAGCACGGCTTCGCTTTCTACGGGTATCGATACGCTGTCGACTTCTGCGTCGACGAGTGTGGCTTCGTTATCGACTGGCATTGACACGACGAACAGTAATGTTGCGAGCTTGTCGTCGTCTGCATCGACGAGCACGGCTTCGCTTTCTACAGGTATTGATACGCTGTCGACTTCTACGTCGACTAGCGTGGCTTCGTTGTCCACTGGGATCGACACGACGAACAGCAACGTGACGAGCCTGTCGGCTTCTGCATCGACGAGTGTGGCGTCGCTTTCCACGGGCATCGATACGTTGTCGACGTCGACGTCGACGAGCGTGGCTTCGTTGTCAACCGGGATCGATACGACGAACAGTAACGTGACGAGCCTGTCGGCTTCTGCATCGACGAGCGCGGCTTCGCTTTCTACTGGTATTGACACGTTGTCGACTTCGACGTCGACTAGTGTGGCTTCGTTGTCCACTGGGATCGACACGACGAACAGCAACGTGACGAGCCTGTCGTCTTCCGCCTCGACGAGCGCGGCATCGCTTTCCACGGGTATCGATACATTGTCGACTTCGACGTCGACTAGCGTGGCTTCGTTGTCGACCGGTATCGACACAACGAACAGCAACGTGACGAGCCTGTCGTCGTCCGCATCGACGAGCGCGGCGTCGCTTTCAACGGGCATCGATACGTTGTCGACCTCGACCTCGACTAGCGTTGCCTCGCTGTCCACTGGTATCGATACAACGAACAGCACCGTCGCGAGCCTGTCGTCATCCGCATCGACCGGCATCGACACGTTGTCGACCTCGACCTCAACGAGCGTGGCCTCGTTGTCCACCGGCATCGACACGACGAACAGCACCGTCGCGAGCCTGTCGTCGTCCACTGCGACGGGAATGACTTCGCTCTCGACAGGCATCGACACGCTGTCGACCTCGACCTCGACGAGCGTTGCCTCTCTGTCGACCGGCATCGACACAACGAACAGCAACGTAACGAGCCTGTCGGTTTCCGCATCGACCGGCATCGATACACTGTCCACCTCAACCTCAACGAGCGTGGCCTCGCTCTCGACGGGTATCGACACAACCAACAGCAACTTAACGAGCCTGTCGTCGTCCGCATCGACCAGCATCGACACGCTCTCAACGTCGACCTCATCGAGCGTCGCCTCGTTGTCCACCGGCATCGACACGACGAACAGCAGCATCGCGAGCCTGTCGTCTTCGACGGCGACCACCACGTCCTCGTTGTCGACCAGCATCGACACGACCAACAGCGCGATGGCGAGCTTGTCTGTTTCGTCGTCGACCAGCGAACTGTCGCTCTCGACCAGCCTGAACACGACCAACAGCACGGTATCGAGCCTCTCGGTGTCTTCGTCGACGAGCGCGGCGTCGCTTTCTACCGGCATCGACACGCTGTCGACGTCGACTTCAACGGGCGTCGCCTCGCTGTCGACCGGCGTCGATTCGCTGTCCACGGGACTCGACACGACCAATAGCGATCTGAGCAGCCTGTCGAGCTCGACCGCCGACAACCTCGACTCGCTCTCGACGAGCATCGACACCACGAACAGCAATCTCAACAGCCTGTCCGTGTCGACCTCGGAAGGGATCAACCTGCTCTCGACGGGCATCGTGTCGCTCTCGACCGGCATCGTCAATCTGTCGACCACGGTCGTCACGCTCTCGGCGTCGGCCTCGACGGGCATCGCCTCGCTTTCGACGGGCATCGACACGACCAACAGCAACGTCGCGAGCCTGTCGACGTCGACCTCGACGAGCACGGCGTCGCTGTCGACCAGCATCGACACGACGAACAGCAACGTCGCGAGCCTTTCGACCACGACGTCGTCGGGCATGAGTTCGCTGTCGACCAGCATCGATACGACCAACAGCAACGTCGCGAGCCTGTCGACCACGACGTCGTCGGGCATGAGTTCGCTGTCGACGAGCATCGATACGACCAACAGCAATCTCGACAGTCTCTCGACCACGACGTCGTCGGGCATGAGTTCGCTGTCGACCAGCATCGATGCGACCAACAGCAGTCTCGACAGTCTCTCGACCACGACGTCCTCGGGCATGAGTTCGCTGTCGACCAGCATCGACGCGACCAACAGCAACCTGAGCAGCCTCTCGACGTCCACTTCGCAAAGCGTCGATTCGCTGTCCACGGGGCTGTCGACGACCAACAGCACGGTGTCGAGCCTGTCGTCGTCGACGTCGAGCGGTCTGGCGTCGCTGTCCACGGGTCTCGATACGACCAACACGGCGCTCGACAGTCTGTCGACGAGCGTGGGCGTGACCGCGAGCGGCGTCGGCTCGCTCTCGACCGCGACGAGTTCGCTGTCGACCACGGTGGACGCGCTGTCCACGTCGACGTCGACCGGCATGAGTTCGCTCTCGACGAGCCTCGACACGCTGTCCACGTCGACCTCGACGGGCATCGCGGCGCTCTCGGGTTCGACCTCGACCGGCATCGCGTCGTTGTCGACCAGCGTGAGCTCGCTCTCGACCACGATGTCGTCGGTGACGCCGCTCGTCGACATGGTGCAGTCCGCCAACGAACAAGGCGCGGCATTCTCCGGTACGCTGATTGGTGGCATGAACACCAACGGCACGGTGCAGACGCAAGGCGGCAGCGGCGAGACGATTACTAACGTCAACGCGACGGGCTGCTCGTCGGCCTCGGGTGTCGACGCCACGGCGTCCGGGCTGTGCTCGCAGGCGCAAGGCAACGGCGCCACGGCGTACGGTTCGAACGCGCAGGCCGCGGCGGCCAACACCACGGCGGTCGGCTTCCGCGCCACCGCGAGCTACGAAGGTTCGGTGGCGATCGGCTACAACGCGCAGGCGGTCGCCGATCCGACCGTGGCGGTGGGTTCGAACTCGCTGGCGTCGGGCAACAACTCGGTGGCGGTGGGCGCGAGCGCGCAGGCAACGGGCACGAATTCGGTGGCGCTGGGCGCGGGCTCGGTGGCGACCGAGGACAACACGGTGTCGGTCGGTTCGGTCGGCAACGAGCGGCGCGTCGTCAACGTCGCGCCGGGCGTGAACGCCACCGACGCGGCGAACGTGGGCCAGTTGAACAATGCGATCAGCGGCGTCAACCAGCAGGTCAACGACGTGGCGCGCAATGCGTACTCGGGCGTCGCGGCGGCAACGGCGCTGGCGATGATCCCGGAAGTCGATCCGGGCAAGACGCTGGCGATCGGCGTCGGCGCGGCGACCTACAACGGCTATCAGGCGATGGCGATCGGCGGCACCGCACGCATCACGCAAAACATCAAGATGAAGGCGGGGGTGGGCATCAGCGCCGGCAGCACGGCCGTGGGCGTGGGTGCGTCGTACCAGTGGTGATGTAGCGCGGGCCGGCGCCACGCACGGTGCCGGCCGCTTTCGGAGGACAGGCGCAATGCGCATTGGCATTTCGGTTCTGAGCAGGGCGGGACAAAGCATCTGGCAGAACGGTCTCGGTCAGAACGTGGTGTTTCTCGCCCAGTTGTTTCAACGCCTGCCGTTCGTGCAGTCGGTCGTGCTGATCGACGTCGGCAGCGAAGGCGCGTTGCCGCCGGAAGTCGATACGGTGTCGGGCGGCCTGCGCGTCGTCAATCAGCAGGAGGCGACCGATCTCGTCGACGTGGTCTTCGAGGCCGCGGGCAATCTCGACAGCAAATGGCTCGACCTCATGCGCCGTCGCGGCTGCAAGGTGGTGTTCTATTGCTGCGGCCAGCCGTACGTGGGACTCGTCGAGCCCGCCACGTTCGACCGGCCCGTCTATGCGTCGCGCCCCGATCGTTGCGACGAAGTCTGGCTGTTTCACAAAGATCGCGCGCTGATTCCGATGATGCGCACGCTGCACCGTTGTCCCGTGCACGAAGTGCCGTTCATCTGGCATCCCGAGTTCGTCGGTACGCGGATCGCGCAGGCGCGCGCGCATGGCGTCGAATACGGCTATCGCGCCGGTGACGGCGAAGGCGGTTTCCGCGTGGCGATTTTCGAGCCCAATATTTCGGTCGTGAAATGCTGCAGCGTGCCGATGCTGGTTTGCGACGAAGCGTGGCGCGAGCAGCCGGGCAGCGTGAGCGTGATGCACGTGCTCAACACGCTGCACATGAAGGACCACGCGACGATGCTCTATCTCGCGAACTCGCTCGATCTCGTGCGCGAGCATCACGCGCGCTTTCACGGCCGTCACGATATCGTCGGCTTTCTCGGTCAACATGCCGATGCCGTCGTGGCGCATCAGTGGCAGAACGAGCAGAACTACGCCTATCTCGACGCGCTCTACGGCGACTATCCGCTCGTGCACAACTCGCCGTGGCTCGGCGAGGCCGGTTACTACTATCCGGGTTTCGACGCGCAGCTCGGCGCGCATCAACTGCTGCGCGCCTATCGCGAACACGATGCGCAACTCGACGCGTATCGCCGCCGCTCGCAAACTGTATTCGACGCGGTGAACCCGTTCGCGCAGCACAATCTCGATGCCTACGCGCAGCGCCTGCTCGCGCTCGCGGGCACGCAGGCCGCGTGAGGACGACACCATGAACACGACACCTTCCACGCCTCGCAATCTCAAGGTCGGCGTTTCGCTGCACGTTCGCAAGGGCGGTCAGTCGCTGTGGGAAAACGGCATCTTCCAGAATTGCCTGTTTCTCGTGCTGCTGCTGCGCGAGCTTCCGCAAGTGGCGCAGGTTTATATCGTGATCGGCGGCGACGGCAGCGCTCAGGAAGCGGCGCGTCTCGTCGAGGACGTGCCCGCGCCAATCATGACGATGCAGGAAGCGGCCGGACAACTGGACCTGATGATCGAAATGAGCGCGCAGGTCAGCCGCGAATGGATCGTCGGGTTTCGCGAGCGCGGCGGCAAGATCGTCTCGATGCGCGTCGGCAACGATTACGTGATCGACATCGAGCGCATGATTTTCGATCGGCCGAACGCGCTGCTGATCAGCCGCGCGCCGTACAACGAAGTCTGGACGCTGCCGCAATACGAGCACATTTGCGCGCCTTACTATCGCAGCGCGATGCGCGTGCCGGTGCGCATCATGCCGCACATCTGGAGCCCGCTGGTGCTGGAGCGCGCGATGGCACGCGATGAAAAAGCGAACGCCGAAGCACCCGCGCACTTCGGCTATCGCCCCGGCCGCCGTCGCTGGCGCGCGGGCATTTTCGAGCCGAACATCTGCATGGTGAAGACGAGCGAGATTCCCATGCTGTGTTGCGAAGCCGCGCATCGCATGAATCCGCAGGCGCTCGAACATGTGTGGGTCTACAGCACGCTGGCCAAGAAACAGCATGCGGGATTCGCCGGATTCGCTGCGAGTCTCGACATCGTGAAGCATGGCATCGCGACCTTCGAAGGACGTTTTCCGTTTCACCAGATGATGTCGACATGCGTCGACGTCGTCGTGACGCATCAGTGGGAAAACGCGCAGAACTACGTGTATTACGAGGCGCTGTACGGCGGCTATCCGCTCATTCATAACTCGCATCTGATCGGCTCGTGCGGCTACCGCTATCACGATTTCGATTGCGAGGAAGGCGGCGCGGCGCTGCTGCACGCATACGCGGAACACGACGCGAATCTCGACGCCTACCGCGCGTCCGCGCAGGCTTTTCTGCGCACGCTGGCACCCGACTACGAACTCAATCTCAAGGCCTATGGCGACGCCATCGACGCCTTGTTTGCCGTGGAGCATTCTTCATGAGCGGTTTGCGGATTGGCGTGACCATCGGCCTGCATCAGACCGATGAAACGCTCTGGAACAACGGCATCAAGCAGAACGCCGTGTTTCTCGTCGATGCGCTGCGGCACTGTCCCGGCGTGGCGAGCGCGATCCTCGTCAACACGACGTCCGTGCCGATTACGTCGGCGCTGCCGTGGGATCTGACGCGCTGGCCGACGCGCGCGTTCGACGACGTGAAGGATCAGCTCGACGTGGTGATCGAACTCGGCGGCCAGATCGACAGCGCACGCACGGACTATCTGAAGGACCGAGGCGTGCGGCTCGTCTCTTACTGCTGCGGTTTCGAATACATCCACGCCGCCGAAGCGATGATGTTCGGCAAAACGCTGTGGGGCGGCAATCTGTTCGTCAACCGTCGTTACGACGATTTGTGGTTCATTCCGCAGGTTGCGGGTAACACGCAAAGCTATCTCGAAGTGATGCGCCGCCAGAGCGGGCGCGTCGTGCCGTTTGTCTGGAGTCCGGAATTTATCGAGGCGCGCAGCCGCGAGTTTCCGGAGGGCGGCGTTTATCGTCCGCGCGTGGGCCCGCGTCGCCTGACGGTGATGGAGCCGAACATCAATATCGTCAAGTACTGCCTGTATCCGGTGCTGATCGCGGAGCTGGCGTATCGCGCGCGTCCCGGCGACATCGAAATTCTGCAGGTCACGAATGCGCTGACGATGGCGCAGAACCACGTCGACTTTATCGCGCTGATGAATCAGCTCGACATCGTGCGCGGTCATAAGGCCGTGTTTTCGGGCCGCCACGATACGCCCGCGTTTCTGGCGCAGAACACCGACATCGTGATCTCGCACCAGCTGGAAAATCCGCTGAACTATTTCTATCTCGAGGTCTGCTGGCAGGGTTATCCGCTGATTCACAACGCGTCGCTGTGCCCGGACCTCGGCTATTACTACGAAGGCAACGACGCGCAGCGCGGCGCGCAACGTCTGATGGAAGCGATGGATCATCACGACGTTCAGGCGCAGGCCTATCGCGACTGGCAGCGGCGTCTGATCGGGCGCTATGCGCCGGACTCGCTCGATGTCGTGCGCAGCTACCAGGCCCTGCTGGATCAACTGATGAGCCGGCCGGTGCGCAAGACCGCCGACACGCTTCTATGAACACGCAACCGCAACAGGAGCCGCCTATGACGCTTCCCGACGACAGCGACGCCGCGCGTTACGCACAAGGCTGCGAGCGCCTCGAAGCGGGCCAGTTCGACGCGGCCGAATCCTTGTTGAGCGCCGTGAAGGAGACGTCGCCGGAATTCGCGCGGGCGCAGTATCACCGTGGTATCGGCGCGCTGCGCGCCGGGCGTCTCGAAGCGGCCGCTGCGCATTTCAGCCGTGCGGCGGCGAGCGATCCCGAACTGGGCGCGGCCTGGAACAATCTCGGCGATGTGCAACTGCGCATGGGCCGTCTCGACGAAGCCGAAGCGAGTTTTCGTCGCGCGATGCAGGTCACGCCGTCGCTGGCCGAGGCGTTCTACAACCTCGGCACGTTGACGCTGCAATCGAATCGTCTTGTCGAAGCGGAAGCGTGCCTGCATCGCGCGATCGTGCTGCGGCCGGATTTCGCGCACGCCTATAACAACCTCAGCGAAGTGATGCTGCGCACGCAGCGCGTCGAGCAGGCGGAGTCATGCGTGCGTCAGGCCATCGCGCTCGCGCCGGGCTTCGCGCAGGCGCACTACAACCTCGGCAATCTGATGTTGCTCGCGGGGCGCGCGGGCGAGGCCGAACGCAGCTTCAGGCGCGCGCTCGAACTTCAGCCGGATTTCGCCGATGCGAACAGCAATCTCGCACGTCTGCTGCTCGGTCAGCGCCGCGCCGCCGAAGCGGAAACGCTGCTGCGCGCCGAGGTGGCGACGCGGCCGGGCGCGTCGGCGTACAACCTGCTGGGCTCCGCGTTGATGGCGCAGCAGCGCGTGGATGAGGCGCTCGCGTGCTTTCGCGAAGCAGTGGCGCTCGATCCGGATAGCGGCGAGGCCCGCTACAACGAAGGCGGCGCGCTGATGACGCTGAACCGTCTCGACGAGGCCGTCGATGCGCTGCAGCGCGGCTATGCGCTCGCGCCCGAACTGGCGGCGGGCCGCCTGATACTCGGCATGACGTTGCTGAAGCTCGGCCGCTATCGCGAAGGCTGGCCGCACTACGAATACTTCACCGCGCGGCGTGCGTCGGGGCAGGGCCGTAGCGCGCTCGCCGACGCGCTGCCCGAATGGCAGGGCGAGCCGCTCGCCGGGCGCAGTCTGATCGTGCTGTGCGATTACGGTTTCGGCGATTCGATCCAGTTCGTGCGCTTCATGTCGGCGCTGAAGGCGCGCGGTCTCGCGCGGCTCACGCTACTGTGTCCGCCTGAACTCAAGACGCTGTTCGAAAGCGTGGCCGCTGTCGATGTCGTGAAGTCGACCGAAGACCATATCGATCTGCGTCAGTCCGATTGCTGGTGTTATCTGCCGAGCGTGCCGCTGCGCCTGGACGTCACGCTCGACACGCTGGAGGCGCGGCTGCCGTATCTGAGCGTCGGCGCGGCGCGCATCAAGCGCTGGCGCACGCGTCTCGATGCGGCGTTGCCCGCTGCGCAGGCCAAGGTCGGCGTGCTGACGTCGGGCAAACCGCGCACCGACGATCTGCACGCCGCGCTGATGGACGAACAGCGCTCGCTGGCGCACGTCGGCGCATGCGCCGCGCTGCTCGCGGTGCCGGGCGTGTCGTTCGTATCCTTGCACAAGGATCCGCTCAAGCGCGCTCAGTGGCGCGAGTTGCCCGAGACGTTGCGGCCGTTCGATCCGATGGGCGAGGTCGAGGATTTCGCCGATACCGCCGCGCTGATCCGCAATCTCGATCTCGTGGTGACGACGGATACCGCCGTGGCGCATCTCGCGGGCGCGCTCGATACGCCGTGCTGGCTGATGCTGAACGACGACAGCGACTGGCGCTGGCTGTGCGCGCGCACGGATTCGCCGTGGTATCCCGGCGCGCTGCGTCTGTTCAGGCAGCCGCGCAGCGGCGCGTGGGAGGCCGTGATCGACGAGGTGGCGGCGGCGCTGCCTGCATGGCTTGCGCGTCCGCGCTGAGGCGCGCGAGGCGCGGGCGCGTGCAATGAAATCAGAAAAGGAGCGAACCATGACAGCACACGAGATGCAGCAGGCCGAGCGGGATCAGGCCGTCAATGCGCTCAATATCGCGGCGCTCGACGCCATGCGCTCGGGACGGCTCGAGGCGGCGCGCAAGGCGCTCGCCGACGCCCTCGATCTCGACGCCGCCAGCGCACAAACTCACTGCAACCGCGGCTTGCTGTTCGCGTTCGAAGGCAAGGCGCAGGAAGCGGAAGCCGCCTATCGCGGGGCAATCGCGGCGGCGCCCGCGCTCGTCGAGGCGCATTTCAACCTGGCGGTGCTGCTGCATCGCGAAGGTCAGGCGCAGGCCGCCGAGGACGCCTATCTGCACGCGCAGCGGCTGCTGCCGGACAACGCGGAGATCGCCTTCAATCTCGCCACGCTGTACCGCGAAACGGGGCGCGTCGCCGAGGCGGAGGCCGCTTATCGCCGCGCAATCGCGCTCAAGCCCGACTACGCGCGCGCCAGTCACGACCTCGGCGTGCTGCTGCTCGAAGCCGGCGATACGCGAGGGGCGGAAGCGGCGCTGCGCGAAGCGATCCGGCTCGCGCCGGCCTATGCCGATGCCTGGTACAACCTCGCGATCGCGGTGCGCGAAGCCGGGCGCGTGGACGAGGCCGCCACGCTGCAACGCGAAGCGCAGCGACTGCGTCCGGGTCGCGTGGAAGATCACAACAACCTCGGCATTCTGCTCGCGCGCCAGGGACAACGCGTCGAGGCCGAAGCGGAGTTCCGCGCGGCCATCGCGATCGCGCCGGAGCGCGGCGAGGCCTACGCCAATCTGGGCAATCTGCTGCGCGAGACGGGCCGTATCGTCGAAGCCGAAGCCATGCTGCGCGAGGCCGTGCGTCTCGCGCCCGAATTGCCCGCGCCGCTCGACGGACTGGGCTTGCTGCTGCAACTGAGCGGCCGCTTCGACGAAGCCGGCGACGCCTTCCGCAAAGCGCTGGCGCTCGCGCCGGGACTCACGACCGTGAGCGAGCATCTGAACGACCTGCTGCGCGAAATGCACGGCGACGCACCCGCGCCCTGACTCGTGCCGACAAGCACCGACACGCACCGACACTCCCTGAAACGAGGACCCGAGATGATCGACTTTCGCTCCATGCGCAATCTGGTGGTGCTGGGCGGCGGCACCGCCGGCTGGTTCGCCGCGCTCGAACTGCAACGCCTGTTCGGCCGGCAGGCCACCATCACCGTGATCGAGTCGCCGCGCGTCAACGTCATCGGCGTGGGCGAGGGCGGCATTCTGAATCTGCCGCACGCGCTCGCGCGCTACGGCATCGACGAAGCGGCCTTTATCGAAGCGACGGGCGCGGTGCTCAAGCTCGGATTCGAGTATGTGGGCTGGAACACCGGCCGCGACGACGACGTGTTCTATCACCTCTTTCACGCCGCGCCCAATGCGGCCGACGGCAGCCTGCACGACGGCGTGCCGGTCGACTGGGCGATGCTCGTGGCCAACGGCGTCGGTGTGCAGTACACCGAGTGCGGCTTGCCGCTGATCCTCAACAATGCGTCGCAGGACGAGGTGTTGCGCGCCCGCGCGACGCTCGGCGTGCGTCTGCCGACCTCGATGCATTTCGACGCTCACCGCGTCGCCGCATGGCTCAAGCAGGTCGCCACGGGACGCGGCGTGAGGCTGCTGGAGGCGAGCGTGCAGGAACTGATCGTGGAGAGCGAGCGCGGTCACGTCACGGGGCTGCGCATCGAAGGCGCCGAGCAGCCGGTGCCGGTCGATTTCCTGATCGATGCGTCGGGCTTTGCGCGTCTGGCGCTCGGCCGCACCTACGGCGTGCCGATGCGTTCGTTCTCCGATCATCTGCTGCACGATCGCGCGATCCCGTTCTATCAGCCGCATCCGCGCGCGAATCCGCATCTCGCGACGCGCTCGGTAGCGATGAACGCGGGCTGGATGTGGCAGATTCCGGTGCAGGAGCGCGTGGGCTGCGGTTACGTCTATTCGAGCGCCCATTTGAGCGATGACGAAGCGATGCGCGAAATCGAGGCGCGTGTCGGCGGCAAGGTCGAGGCCGCGCGCACGATCCGCTTTCAGGCCGGGCATTTCGAGGATGTCTGGATCGGCAACGTGATGGCGGTGGGGCTCGCGTCGGGCTTTATCGAGCCGCTGGAAGCCACGTCCATCGGCCAGATGCTCGGACAGGTGCAGACGTTCGGCGAAACCGTGGCGGGCAGCGCGTACGTGGTGCCGCAATCGAGCATCTCGACGTTCAACGAGCGCAACCGGATCGACTGGACCGGCATTCGCGACTTCCTCTGTCTGCATTACGACGTGCCGCGCCGTGATACGCCGTTCTGGCGCGACGTCGCCACGCAGGCGTTTCCGTCGACCTATGCGACGCTCAAAGCGTGCTGGCAGCAGCGCCTGCCGCGCAGCGCCGATCTGCAGCCTTATCGCCTCGGCAACTTCATGCACTTCGAAGCGACGAGCTGGATCGCCGTGGGCCAGGGCACGGGCGTGATTGCACCGCAGGCCGCCGCCGCCGACATCGCGCGATTGCCGCGCGACGTGGTGCTCAAGGGCTATCAGTTCCTGACGACGGTGAAGAGCCGCTTCGCACTCGACGCCGCGCGTTAAAGCGTTAAAGTGCTGGCGCTTGTCGGCGGCTAGCCGAGATTTTTCCAGAACGTGTCGGCGAGGCCTTCGCCGGCGCTCAGGAAATTATCGGTTTTGGTCTGGTCCAGATTGCCGTTCGCGTCTCTTGTATAGGAATCCAGAAGATCGTTGAACGTCTGGTTGCCGCTCGCAATGCTTTTGCTGATGCCTTTCACGAACTCGGTCAGCGAGACCTGTCCGTCGTCGGATGTGTCGAAGCTGCTGAAAAGCTGTTTGGCGTCGTCGGCGCCCACGCCGACGCGTGAAAGTTGCGCCTGGAATTCGTCGAGCGACAGGGAATCGTCGCCGTTCTTGTCGCCCTGCACGAACATTTGCGGCGCCCATGCCACCGCGAGCGGCGTCGCGCGCAACGTCTGCGTTTCGGTCGCGCCGGTGCTCGTATTGGTGGCCGTCACCGTTTTCTGGGTCGAAAAACTCTCGAGCGTGGCGCGATCGGGCGAGTCCGACGCCGTGGACTGCTTTTGCGCGAAGCTGAAATACGCGTCGTAAGCCGAAGTCGAACCGTTTACTGAGGACATGGACATCGCTGAATCCTTTTAAGAGTGGTGTGTGGGGGGCTGCGATATAACGTCGGGCCGCGCAGACATTCACTCAGAATTACGGATTCATTTCGTCTGACTTTAGACGTTGTACAAAACTCTACAAATCTCCTCCGCAACGATGCTCTGGGCATAAACACCGAGCCGAGCGCTGTGGCTTAACCGCGGGTTCGACTGCGCCTACGCGCTCAGATAACGGTCGAGCGCAATGACGGGGGCCGGTCTCGCGAAGAAGAACCCCTGCAGTTCGTGGCAGCGCTCGTCGAGCAACGCTTGCCGCTGATCGCCCGTTTCGACGCCTTCGGCGGTGATCGGCAGATCGAGGCTTCGGCACAGTTCGGTGATCGCGTGAATGATGGCCGCCGATTTCGGATTGTTGCCCAGTCCGTTGACGAAGCCGCGATCGATCTTCACGCGCGTGAAAGGCACGCTCTGCAGCAGACCCAACGACGAATAGCCCTTGCCGAAATCATCCATCGCGACGCCCACGCCCATCGCACGAATTTCGTTCAGGATGCGCGACGAGGTGCCGGACGATTCGAGCAGCACCGTTTCGGTGATTTCCACTTCCAGACGATGCGCCGGAAGCGCCGCGTTCGTGAGGGCTTTCGCGAGGTGCTGCGTGAAGTCCGCGTGAATCAGTTGAGCCGGCGAAACGTTGACGCTCAGGCGAATATGCGCGGGCCAGAGCGCGGCGTCGCGGCACGCCTTCTCCAGCACCCACGCGCCGAGTTCCGGCATCAGGCCGCGCTCTTCCGCAATCGGGATGAATTCGGCGGGCGAGATCGGACCGCGCTTCGGATGATGCCAGCGCAGAAGCGCCTCGCAGGCGGTGGTGATTCCGCTATGCGCCTCGACAATCGGCTGATAATGCAATTCCAGCTGATTCGCACGCAGTGCGCGCCGCAGATCGTCTTCGAGTTCGTTGCGCAGGCGGATCGGGTTGTTCATCCCGCTCTCGTAGAGGCGATAACCCTTGCGGCCATCGCGTTTCGCCGCGTACAGCGCGAGGTCCGCGCGCTGGAGCACGGTGCCCGCGTCGATCCCCGCGCGTGCATGCACCACGATGCCGACGCTCGCGCCGATGCAGATTTCGTTGCTGGCGATTTCGAACGGCGCGGAGAGCGTGTCGATGCAGCGTTGCGCGAGATCCGCCGCGTCGTTCACGCTTCGAAACGGGACTTGCAGAATCGCGAACTCGTCGCCGCTCAAGCGGGCCAACTGGTCGCTCGCGCGCACCGTCGCGGCGAGTCGCCTGGCGACGGCCTTGAGTAGTTCGTCGCCGACATGGTGACCCAGCGTGTCGTTGACCGCCTTGAATCGGTCGAGGTCGAGAAACAGCAGGGCGAACGGCTGCTCGGCCGATGCGTTGTCTGCCAGCTCGGACAGGCGTTCCTGAAAACACAGACGATTGGGCAGGTCGGTCAGATGATCGTGATGCGCGAGGTGCGTGATGCGCTTTTCCGCGATCCGCCGCTCGGTCATGTCTTCGATCGTGGACACCCAGCCGCCATGCGAAAGCAGGCGGGTCACGACCGAGATGCTGCGGCCCAGACGCGCGACCTCGATGGTCGCCTGCTGCTGATTCGCTTCGAAACGGCGCACCAGCTGCGTGCGTACCGTTCTGACCCACGCGGCCACCTGATCGTGCGGGATGCCGGCATTCTCGCCGATGCGCCGCAGCAGCGTGCTCAGCCGCATGCCTTCGAGCACGGCGCCATCGGGCAGCGAGAGGATATGGGCGAACTGATCGTTCGACAGCACGAGGCGTCCGCGCTGATTGAACAGACACAGGCCGTGCGGCATGTTGTCGAGCGCGAGATCCAGATTGCGCGTGCTCTCTTCGAGCGCGTGGGAGATCTCGTTCTGTTCGGTGCGATCGCGCATCAGCTTGACGAAGCCGAGCAGTTCGCCCTGGCCGCCGTAGACGGGATCGATGAGCACATGCACCCAGAACGGCGTGCCGTCCTTGCGGACGCGCCAGCCTTCGGCCTCGAATTTGCCGGTCGTTCTCGCGACTTCCAGGTTGTGCGCCGGGACGCCGGCTAGCCGTTCCTCGACGGGATAGAGGCAGGAGACGTGGCGATCGAGGAGTTCGTCCGGCGCAAAGCCGTTGGCTTCCGAGGCGTCGGTGTTCCAGGTTTTGATCGATCCGGCGGCGTCGAGCAGATAAATGGAGCAGCCGATCTTCCGGGCAGCCGTGCGCTGAACCGGATTGCTCGCTGACTCTGTTTGAGAGGTCGGCCGGGAGAGGCTGGATTCGACATTGGTCCCCCCGATTTGCTCAGTTTTCATTCTTTGGATTATCTGATCGGTTTCGCAAGATGCGCGCACAGAATATATGCGGCAAGGCGGGGCGCGTGCAATGGCTAAACAGCAGTTGTGGGCACGCAAACGTTTCATTTCGACGATCGGGGCCCGGGATGGCGTCTGGCGGTGGGCCGTAAGCGGGCTGCAAGTGAAGTACGCGTGCCGATGCCGCCGCTGCAAACCTAAGCCACACTAAAGCGAGCCGCCAGTTCGTCACCGGCTTGTGCAAATCGCTCGACCAGAAAATCGACCAACAGCCGCACGCGAGGCACCGTGTGGCGCGTACGATGTAGAACCGCATAGACGCCCTGTTCGGGAAGAATAAAGCTGGGTAGCAGGACTTGGAGCGACCCGTCGCGCAAGTCCGCAGCCGCATCCCAGATGGTCTTGCGCGTGATTCCATGCCCGGCCAACGCCCAGCGACGGACAAGCGCGCCGTCGTTCGTTTCCCACGCGCGGTCCATGGCGACCGAATATGTCCAACGCTGCTCGCCGCGCGCGAAATGAAATTCGTTAAGTGGCCCGTTGTTGGTGACGAGCACAATGAATTCATGTCCCGCAAGATCATCGGGTGTGTCCGGCTCGCCGTTGCGCGCCAGGTAATCGGGCGACGCGCACAGGACACGCCAATTCGGCGCAAGCCGGCGCGCAATCAGGCCAGACGACGTGTCGGGGACGCCGAAGCGGATCGCCAGGTCAATATCATCCTGAACCAGATTCGACAGGGAATCGGTCAAGGTCAGCGCTATCCGAACCTGTGGATGCCTCCGCGTGAACTCATCCAGCCAGTCGCTGAGCAGATTGCGCCCGAAGTCGGTCGACGCCGAAATGCGCAGCTTCCCTTGCACGGACGTTCGACTCACGTCGAGTGCCGTTTCAGCATCGGCCAGTGCCTGCAAGGCGATCCGGCAATGCTGGAGATAGACGCGGCCCTCGTCGGTCAGGCGCAGTTGCCGCGTCGTGCGATCGAAGAGCCTGGTCCGCAGCACGGTCTCCAGTTTGCCGAGACGCGCACTGGCTGCGGCAGGCGACAGGCCGAGTTTGCGCCCGGCTGCAGAGAGGCTGCCAAGCGTCGAAGCTTCCACAAAGAGCTGCAAGTCACCGAGTCGATCCGTTGCCATATTTAATGTGGATTTGAATATATTTCAAAAACAAAGCCAATTATCAAATCTAGCAGATTCCCGCATCCTGTGTGCCTCTGAGATCGCTGTTCGAGGCCACCGTGAATCCCGTCGATACCCGTCCTGTCGTAGCCAGCGCGCCCCGTGAATCCGCCGATGCCTTACCGCTGTCCGGCTTGCTCGCATTGACGGCAGCAAGCGCGATTGCCACAGCCAACGAGAGTGTGCCTGCGGGTCTGCTTCCGCAACTCGCTGGCGGCTTCGGCATCAGCGAGGCCTGGGCCGGGCAGCTCGTTACCGCGTGTGCGCTCGGCTCCGGCCTCGCCGCGATTCCACTCAGTGCCGCGCTGCGCGGCTGGTCGCGACGACGCGTGCTGATGCTCGTGCTCGCCGGTTTTTTCGTCTGCAATGCGATCACCGCCGTATCGGTCTCGTTCCCGCTGACGTTGATAGCGCGCCTCACCGTCGGGCTCGCGACCGGCCTCGCGTGGAGTCTGCTCGCCACCTACGCGCGGCGCATGGTCTCGCCGTCGCAACAGGGGCGAGCGCTGGCCATTGCCATGATGGGAATACCTGTTGCGCTGTCGTTGGGCGTGCCACTGAGCGCGTTTCTCGGGCCGCTGCTTGGCTGGCGCTTCATCTTCGCAGGCATGGCGGCCGCGAGCGTCGTGCTGATGGTGTGGTCGCACCGAACGCTGCCGGACTTTAGCGGACAAAGCCATCGTCAACCGCTGCAACTGCGCCGGACGTTGAGCATCCCCGGCGTGCGTCCTGTCCTGTTCGTGCTGATGACGTGGATAGTGCCGCATTACATCCTGTTCACGTACATCGCGCCGTTCCTCGCTGCCCGCGTGCCGGGCGCGCGGCTCGACACGATGCTGTTGCTGTTCGGCATCGCGTCCATTGTTGGTATCGGCGTTGTCGGTGTACTGGTCGACCGGTGGCTGCGCGCGCTGATGCTCATCGGACTCGGCGCCTTCGCGACTGTCGCGTTGACGTTCGGCCTTTGCGGACACTCCGCCGTTGCGATCAGCCTCGGTATCACGGTATGGGGATTTTGTTTCGGCGGTCAGCCGACGCTGCTGCAGACCGCACTCGCCGACGCAGCCGGAGATTCAGCCGATGTCGCGCAGGCGATGCTCGTCACCGTATTCAATCTCAGCTATGCGGGCAGCGGCGCGCTGGGTGGCGTACTGCTCGCGACCGCCGGCGTAGACGTGATTCCGTGGGTGACGTTCGGCATGTTGCTGCTCGGTTTCGCGGTCGCGTGGGGTGCGAAGACACACGGCTTCGTGGCGAAACGGTTTTAATCGCCGATGTTTTGCGCACGCGGAACGCATTCGGCGTGTTGGGCATCACGTTGCGCTTCTCGCGCTACCCGCGTTCTGATTGGCGTATCAACTGCGCCACGTCTCCGATATGTTCTTTTACGCAACGCTCGCCCCTGGCGGACCAATCTTTGCCCGACATCGTGCCGCTCAATACGCCGATAAAACTCACACCTGCGGCGCGCGCCGCATCAGCATCGACAGGATGATCGCCAACATACATCGCTGAAGCGGCGGGTACGTGCAGATGGCTCAACGCCAGCACAATGGCGTCGGGGTGCGGTTTGTGGCGATGTACGTCCTCTCCCCCTACGATCACGTCGACAAGCGGCCGCAAGCCTGCGGTATTCAGAATCGACTCGATTCGATAGCGGAATTTATTCGACACGATCGCCACATTCATGCCGCGACGCTGCAATTGCTCAAACAGCGCAGGCACTTCACGATAGATCTTTGTCGACGACACCATCACTTCATCGGCGCGCTCAACAAAGCGACGCGCAAACTCTTCTGCGCGCTCGCTCGATTCGTTTCCCGTCAACGTTTGAAACATGCGCTGCAAGGGTAGGCCAATGACCGAATAAATCATCGAGCGCTCGATTCCCGAAACGCCCATCATTCGAAACGCGTAATTCGTACATTCCACGATGCCCTCTGACGAGTCAGCCAACGTCAGATCGAAGTCGAACATGACGGCTTTGCATTGCTGACTTTCCATTCAAAGGCTCCCCGAGAAACACCGGCTACTCATCAGACAGAATTTCGTGCGTGACGTTATCAACGACGATCGGGCTTTCAAAGTACGTGACCAAAGGATCCGCGCCATATGTTTCCCGCGCCATTGCCTTCCAGCTTTCCGTGTACATCGCCTCGGCTTCCGCGCGAGAGTGCCACAGATAGACGCCACCACCTGCGGTTCCGTCCTCCGAAAGAATATAGTATTTACGGAAAAGGCCCGTCACATCGCGATACTTCGGCGCCGCCTTGAGAAAAAGACTTCGCGCTTCATCGCGGGTAACGGGCTCAGGGAACTGAAACGACGTAATAACCGTGATCATCGGAGCATTCCATTCGATACGAAGACTGGGGAAATCCTGTCTCTCGTGTCCATAGTACAGGATGTATGTCCGTGAATATTTCAGCGATGCTTAGCACTCAAGCCATCGTCGATTGCGCATCGGCGGTTGTGAGCATTCGCACGAGACACTTGGCCTGCACATCAGGCGCGTCGATCACGAATAGCGACGCGTCGATGGCATAGGACATGTCGAAATGACCCGCTATCCACGCACGTAATGCGGCTTCCGATACCACCACGACATTGCTGCGTTTTGCGTCGTCCGTAGCGGTTACATCCGGCAGATCCGGAATGATGTCCGGATCGAAGCCATCGGTCGTCGCGTGAAAGAAGCCCCACGTATCGTCCTCGATCAACAACACGTAGAAGTCCGGCAGCGTGAGCAGCGCATCTTCAGAATGAACAGACTCGATGCGAGTCTGCAGCAGGTTGAGCGCCTCGACGGCTGAGAGCCGCTTGCGTGCCGCCGCGAGCGCGCCGTCCTCGGATTCCATGGCATCGACCAGACCCGCTTCAATGGCTTTTCGCGTCGCCACCGCCACGCTCAACGCCAGCGGATGACCGATGCTGAATTCGATCTTGAATTCGCAGATTGCGCACATGGTCGTTCCTCAGGGCGTGACAATGTTGAACCAGAAGTCGAACGTATCGAGCCAGGAAACGAATTCACCGAGCTTCTGGCTGTTGCCGTCGATTTTTGCATTGCCTCCCATCACGAGCTTCTGCATGTTGGTCTTGCCCATCATGATGTCGTTGAGGTCGGCGCGCGCCATTGTGACCGTGGCATCGGCCGTTTGGGTGCTGGTGTTGCGCGAATAGTGCAACGCGCTGTTTTCGACGCCGAGCACGTAGTTTTCCTTTGTGTCGGTCAGTACGAGATTGAATGACGCTGTCTTTCCTGTCGCGCGATCGCCATTGAGACGGATGCCGAGATAATCGAGGAACATGTCGAGCGGCATTGCCTGGATCGTGTCCGGGCTTTGCGGTTGTGGCGCAGGCAATTGCCGCACGCCTTGACGCAATTCCATCGCACCGGTCAGATAGAAGTTGCGCCACGAAGCCGATTCGGCTTGATAGCCCAGTTGCTCATAGGTATCGGCGAGTAGCTGCTTCGCCGCCGTATTCTGCGGCTCGGCAAACACCACGTGATTGACGACCTCGGCGACCCAGCGATATTCGCCCTTGCTGAAATAGCCATGCGCCTTGCTCAGCACGGCGGCCGATCCACCCATGAATTCGACGTAGCGCTTTCCTGCCTCGGTAGGGGGCAGACGATGCAGATTCGCCGGCACGCCGTCAAAGAAGCCCAGGCGCAGGTTGTACTGCGCGACGGCATCGTGATAGACCGTGCCGTAATAGCTGCGGCAATACCAGTGCTTCGCGAGCGTGTCCGGCAGGCGCATGGCTTCGCCGATCTCGAGCGGTGTCATGCCCTTGTTGGCCATGCGCAATGTCTGGTCGTGCAGGTAGCGAAACATATCGCGCTGCGCGCGCAGGAATGGAATGATCCGGTCGTTTCCCCAGGTCGGCCAGTAATGGGACGCGAAAAGCACCTGGGTATCGTCGCCGAACATGTCGATTGCGGTCTGGAGATATTTGGACCATAGCAGGCCATCGCGCATCTTCGCGCCGCGCAGTGTGTAGAGGTTGTGCAGCGTATGCGTCGCATCCTCCGCGGCGCAGAATGCCTTGTATTTCGGCACGTAAAACATGAATTCCGAAGGCGCTTCCGATTCGGGCGCCATCAGCACCACGATCTCCACGCCATCGAGCGTGAGCTTCTGGCCGGTCTTTTCGGCGAATATCGTCGGAACTGCGAGCGTGATCGTACCGACCGACGTTGTCTTGCCCAGCCCGCCATCGACAATGCCTGTGGCGTTGCGCGGCAACAGCGATCCATACATGAAACTGGCGCGACGGCCCATCGCATTGCCGGCAATCACGTTCTCTCCCACGGCGGCTTCGGTGAAACCGGTCGGCGCCACAATCTGCACCTTGCCCGACTTCAGGTCTTCGTCGCTCGCGAGGCCGCGCACGCCGCCGTAGTGATCGACGTGACTATGCGTGTAGATCACATGCGTGATCGGTTTGTCGCCGAGATGCGGAATGACGAGTTGTTTCCAGACCGTAGACGCGACTTCCGTGGTGATGAACGGGTCCACCACGATATAGCCGTGATCGCCGCGAATGATGCTCATGACGGAAAGATCGTAACCGCGCACCTGCCAGATGTCGTCGATCACCTGAAACAGCCCGTGATACATATTGAGTTTGGCGTTACGCCACAAGCTCGGATTCACGGTTGGCGGCGCATTGTTTTCGGGGCCGCCGCTCACGAATGCAAACTGCTGCAGATCCCATGCATTGACGCCTCCAGGGCCCGGTATGACGACTGGCTCGGGAAGGGTCGCGACAAGCCCACGTTTCGCATCCTCGAAATCCTGTGCGTCGGCGAAATTCAGGAAGTCTGCATACTGCCTGTTCAGGGACGTGGTGGAGGCGGTAGCCGCTTTCGAGGCTGCGCTCGTCGGTGTGGTTGAGGAGGTGGTTTGTGCGAGCGTCTCACCCACTACGCCGGAAAAACCGGTGGCGACGCTGGCCACGGCGACGTTCTTGAGGAATGCGCGGCGGCCCTCTGTCCGGGTTGGGTTATCCGATTCAGACATCACAACCTCCAGTTGTTTAATAACTTTATGGTTTAAAAGAACTGAGATGAACCGTAATTGATAATATCCATTAATCCTTTTGAGCGACGCGATCCTGCGCAGAGCAGGGCGGGTTTAATAGTAAATGTTTGATTAAATACTTTTAATTGAAAGCGTCCTGTGAAATCCGGAAGCTATGCCGTCACGTCAAATAGAAAAGTACTGCGAACGATGCGATGCTAGACTCGTTTGCATCGTCAGATTGAGTCGGAAGACGTGAGCGTTCGCGCGAGGAAATCGCTTCTCGTGCGTTGGGCGATGTAACCGGGCGAGGTGAGCAAATGGCGGCCACACAGATCCTTGCAGAGAGACGAGCAGTGGGTCGGCAGGCGCGCGAACGCGCGAAGCGGTCCCGTCACGCGGAGATCGGGAATACGAAACGCGATCCAATCGAACTGCTCGAAGCCAGCAGCGCGGGCCGGGTCGAGGCGCTCGTCCCTTTGCGCTATGGCCGAATGTCACTTTCGCCATTCACGTTCTTTAGAGGCACGGCAATCATTCAGGCCCACGACCTTGCGGGCACGGTCGATTCAGGCATCGCTTTCCCCATTTGCGGCGACGCACACCTCATGAACTTTGGTGGCTTCGCGACGCCCGAGCGACAACTGGTGTTCGACCTGAACGACTTCGACGAGGTTGCGCCGGGACCGTGGGAGTGGGACCTGAAGCGGCTCGTTGGCAGTTTTGCGGTCGCGGGCGAGCATATGGGCTTCGGGCGCGGTCCGATTGGCGAATTCGTGTGGAGCGCGGTTCACGAGTACGCGGAGCGCATGCGCGAATACTCGGAATACAGCTCTCTGGATTTATGGCACGAAATCATCAGCTTCGAACGCATGATGGAGTTGGCGAGAACCGAAGAGGGGCGCAGCCTTCTCGCGAAGACGTCCAAAAAGGCGGCAACGCGCACCCACGAAAGCGTGCTTGCGAGGATGGCGACACAGCAAAACGGAAGATGGACGATTCAGGACGCTCCGCCTGCGCTGTTCCATCCCGCAGGGCCCAATTCACTGCTCGGCAAGGAGAGCAACTGGGCTGACACCGAGGCATGGCAAGGCAAACTTGCGCGGGCGTTCGACACTTACCTCGACACGCTGCCGGCCGACCGCCGCCTGTTGATCGACCAGTACGAACTTCACGATATTGCGTTCAAGGTCGTGGGCGTGGGAAGTGTCGGCACGTTCTGCCTCGTGATGTTGTTTGTCGATAGCCATGGCACGCCGTTGTTCCTGCAAGTCAAGGAAGCCCGTCCTTCGGTAATCGCCCGATATTTCGAGGCCAAAGGCCACGATCATCAGGGGCAGCGCGTCGTGGTGGGTCAGCGCCTGCTGCAAGCGGCGAGCGACTCGTTTCTTGGCTGGACATCGGGGCCAGCCGGGCGGAATTTTTATTTCCGGCAACTGCGCGATATGAAGGTATCGGCGGAAGTCGAGCGGATGAACGCGACCATCATGCAAGGCTATGCGCGGATTTGCGGTTGGGCGCTGGCGCGCGCTCACGCGAAGGCAAGCGGGAAGGCGATTGAAATCGCCGCCTATCTCGGCAGCGGCGATCGCATGGCGAAAGCGCTAACGGATTACGCAATGGCCTGCGCGGCGCAGAACGAAGCCGACTACAAGGCATTTATGAACGCATGCCGCTCGGGAAGACTGGAAGCGCGAAGCGACGAAGACATGGCGGCGGATTTCCGCATCTAGGAAGTGTCGAACAATCGCAATCGTGCGCACGTTCTTTCAATCTGTCCAGCACGCGCGCTATTCGGCGTGTTGAGGAATCGGGCCGAAGAAAATCGACGAGAGCTTTTTGCGCCCGATCACCCGTGCGAGTTCGGCTATGACGCAATAGTTGAAAATCAGCGTCACGAGCATGATCTGCAAACCCCAGAAGCGCGGCCAGTTCATCTCCGCGAGCAGGTGCGCGTTAGCCTGGAGGACGCTGTGCGTTTCTCGCCAGGCTTCGAACAGTCTTTCCAGGTAGTGGATAACGGTTGCGACCACGGCGTACATCAGCGTCTTCCACGCGACGTTCCAGATTAATGGCTTGTCCGGAAACCGGTTGATGAATGGCAACATGTCGGCGAGCAGTACCGCTTTGCCCAGGATAAGCGACGCGACCAGCACGGAAGCGGACGTGGGTATCGACACACCGGTCCCGAGAACCATCAGCGAGCGCACGATGACCACGATGTGAAGAATGACGAAAAAGAACACGGTAGGCGGCAGCACTTTCATGAATTCGTGCTTCAGCTTCGCTGTGAGTGTCGTCATGATCTTTACCTCCGTCGTGCGTAGTCTGCGAATGGCATGCTGACGTGGTGATTGATTCAATGCGATATACGGAAGATGGCGACATTCAGCGGGTGCCGAAACTTCGGTGCAGCGTCTCAGCTACAGCGTGTCTTTATAGATGCGTCCGTCCTTCATGACCATTTTCAGATTCCGGTCCGGATCCGCTAGAAGGGCGATGTCTTGCAGCGGGTCGCCATCGACGACGAGAAGATCGGCCCACGCTCCAGGTTCAATGACCCCGAGTTTGGCCGGATAAGGATTGCGCTTACCCGACATCGCGAGCAACTCGCCGTTCGTCGACGTCGCCATGCGAAGCGTTTGCGCACCGGAATACCAGCGCGTGAGATGCGCGACCATGGTGCCCTGACGCATCGCGAGGGCCTGCGAAAAAATCAGGTCCGTCCCGAATGCGACCTTGAGTCCGTGCTTGCGGGCGAGCTTGTACGTATTGTCCGTCCCCGCGGTGACTTCCATGAATTTCTCTCTGCCCGAGGGCGGCAGCGGGGCAACGTCTTCTTCGGTCAGGAAGGGCTGCGTGCTTAACCAGGTACCGTTCTTCGCCATGGATTCGGCGGTGCGCTCGTCGATGAGATGGCCATGCTCGATGCACTGAACGCCGGCGGCAAGCGATCGTTGCACCGCTTCGGGCGTGTACGCATGCACGAGCACATACGTGCCCCAGTCCGCCGCCGTTTCGACGGCCGCTCGCAGCTGCGGTTCGGTGAATGTCAGCATGTCGAGCGGGCTGCGCGGCGTGGATACGCCACCGCATCCGACCATCTTGATCTGCGTGGCGCCCTGCATGAACTGCTCGCGCACGCGCAAACGCACTTCGTCGGCGGTGTCGGCAATCGCGCTTCCACCGGTTCGCTCCACCGCGCTGATCTGGCCCGTCGTGCGCGGTATATCGGTCAGAAGACGGAAGTCGCCATGCCCACCCGTCGTGGTGATCATCGCGCCGGATGGGTAGATGCGCGGGCCGCTAATCAGCCCCGTGTCGATGGCCTGCTTGAGCGCGAAAGCCGGGCCGCCCGCATCGCGAACGGTCGTGAAGCCGCGCAACAGGGTACGCTGAGCTTCAGCGCCGGCAGCGAGAAACAGGAAGCTCATGTCTGCCTGCAGGATAGTCTGGATCGGTACCGCTGCAAGCAAGGTGTGCCAGTGCATATCGATGAGCCCCGGCATGATCACCTTGCCGGCGCAATCCACATGCTTCGCCGAGCCGGATGCGGGCGGCTGGCCTCGTTCGAGCTTTGAAATCCGGTTGCCCTCAACGATAAGATACATCCCGTCGACGAGCGAAGCCGACTTGCCGTCGAACAGCCGGAAGTTCGTAAAGGTCGTTGCAGGCGATGACGCCGGCGGGCTGGCGTTGCCCTGCGCCAGCGCGAATTCGGGCACGACGGTGGCGAGCATTGCAGCGGCCATGTCCGCGAGGAAACCGCGGCGCGCCAGATCCGCGCCGATGCGCCGGTTCGCATACTGCGCCAGCGCCTTGTCGCAGAAGCAGGAGTACCGCAGGTTTGCAGTCGTCACGCCGCGCATTTTTCCTGATGCCATGGCCATGCCCTCCTGAGTCAGCTTCACGGACGAGTGCTAGTTCGTCGAGTAGTGCTTACGACAGGGTGCGCGCCGCCTGCATAATCTGCCCGCGCACTGCGGCACATGGTACGACACATTCTTTGCACGTCGCGTTCGCGTGTCCGGGCTTTTCAGACGCTCACAGTCTTGAGCCGCCGTCCACGCGCAGCGTGTCGCCCGTCACCCAGCGCGCGTCGTCGGAGGCCAGAAACACGGCGGCTCCGGCAATGTCCTCCGGTTGCGCCACACGCTTGAGCGCCTGCATGCCGAGCGCGAATTGGCGTCCCGCGTCGGTCCTGGCGAAATTCGACATATCGGTTTCGACGATGCCCGGCGCAATCGCATTCACGCGGATGCCGCGTTCGCCCAGCGTCGACGCGAAGTGGCGCACGAGCGTATCGATCGCGCCTTTGGTCGCCGCATAGGCCGACAGGTTGTTGACCGAGGCGCGCGCCGCGAGTGATGAAAGCAGCACTACGCTGCTGTTATCGCCGAGCAAGGGCAGCAACTGCTGCACGAGGAAATAGGGCGCACGCACATTCACGGCGAAGAGGTTGTCGAAGTCCTCGACAGTCGTTTCTTCGATGCTCGATGCCTTCGAAATGCCCGCGTTGGCGACGAGAATGTCCAGCCGGCCGTCGACGAGTTCGCGAACCTTTTTGGCCAGTTCATGCGGGCCGTGCGCGTCGCGCAGATCGGCTGCGATCTTGTCGGCGCGACCGCCGGTGGCACGGATCGTCGCCACGACGTCGTCGGCAGCGTTTTCTGCGCTGCCGAAATGAACCAGCACTTTCGCGCCTTGTTTGGCGAGCGCGAGCGCAATGGCGCGGCCGATTCCGCGCGACGCGCCGGTGACCAGCGCGGTTTTTCCATTCAGATCAGACATGATGAAACTCCTGAAGTGATGATGAACAGGCGTGCGGCTGCGTTGGTGATTAAACGCGCGCCGGGGATTCGGCAAGAAACTGCGCGACGTGCGTCACGAAGCGCTCGGGATACTGATAGAGCGATCCGTGATTCGCGTCCGGGTAGAGAATCAGCTGAGCGTCGGGAATATGCTGCTGCAGGATCCACGAGTTGATCGAGTAGATGATCACGTCGTTGTCGCCATTCACGACCAGCGTCGGCTGAGTAATCGACTCCAGATAGGCGTACGGTTGTTCGCGCTGCGCACCCCATTTCGCGAGCGCCGCGAGTTGCGCGGGCGCGACCGAATCGTTCGCTTCGGGATCGCGATTTTCCTTGCGCTGGCGGAAGCGTTGAAGGAACGCGCGTCCGGCTGCCTGGCTCGTCTCGCTGGGCGCGAAGTGCACGCGCAACCAGAGATGATCGGGCTCGTCGTAGTGCGCGCTGAAAATTTCCGCGGCCTCCGGCGTCAGCGACGCCATGCCTTCGCCAGAACGCGGACCCGTACCGACGAGGATCAATCGGCGCACGAGTTGAGGCCGCGAAATCGCCAGCTCTTGCGCGATGAGTCCGCCCATCGAAAAGCCGAGCACGTCGACCTGTTTCAATCCCAGCGCATCGATGAAGGCGGCCGCGTTCGCCGCCATGGCTTCGATGTACTCCGGAACCGTGCCCGAACTGCTGGAAATTCCGGCGTTGTTGAAGAGAATCACTTCGCGACCTTCGGCGAGTCCGTTGGTCACGGCCGGATCCCAGTGATCCATCGTGCCGGTGAAGTGAATGTTCATCACGAGCGGCACGCCTTGCGGACGGCCGAAGCGGCGGTAGGCAAAGCGGATGCCGTTCGCTTCGACATATTGCGTGGGCGCGGTCCGGTGGAAATCGTGGTTCATGGCTGCAATCCTTTCAGTAGTGAAAACCGTCATTCAGGTTGGGCGGGTATTGCCGTTGTGCCTGGCATGTTCGCGAGTGCGTGGTCTGCTGGATCTCAATGTAGGCGCTGCGAATCACGGAATAAAAGACTTTCTGGGTAGTGGGGCATGCCTGGCAGGCATGGCGCGATGAACACGTGTTCTTCGGGCAACGGTCAGCGGTGATCGCCTGGCGTGGATGCACCGGTGATCCAGCGCGCGACGTCCGATGCGAGGAACGTGACGACGTGCTCATGTCCTTCGGGCGCGAGCGAAATCGCGTTGACACGCACACCGCGTTCGCCAAGCGCGTGCGCGAAGTGGCGAGACATCGTTTGCACTGCGCCGGTAACGGCGGATTCGGCGGCATCGGCCGGCCCACGCTTCGCCGCCGCCTGCGCCGTGCACGGCAGGAGAAACACGACGCTGCTGCCTTTGCACATGATCGGAAGTAGCTGCTGGACGAGAAAATACGGTGCACGCACGTCGAGCGCGAACTGCCGCGTGAAGTCGTCGACAGTCGAGTCGCCAGCGGCGCTGTGCGCGTGAATGCCCGCATTCGCGACGAGAATGTCGAGACGCTCGCCCACGATCGCGCGAACGCGTCGAGCCAGCCGATGCGGTCCGTCCGGAGACGCCAGGTCGGCGGCAATCGCGTCTGAGCGGCTGCCCATCGCGCGGATATCGGCCACGAGTGCCTGCGCTTGATCCGCGCTTTGACGATAGTGAACAATGACCTGAGCGCCGGCTTTCGCAAGCGCGAGCGCTGCCGCTCGGCCGCTGCCACGCGACGCGCCTGTGACGACGGCCGTCTTGCCGGTGAGCGTCTGCATCGCCTCTCCTTTCTCCGCGCGCGATTCATCGGCGCATTGCTGTTCGAAGCGAAAGATAGACGGCGCTTGCCGACGCGAAAAATACTTTATAAGCTGGGCGTCATACTTCCGGGGCATGACTGAAAACATGGAACTGCGACACCTCCGCTATTTCATCGCCGTCGCCGAAGAGGGCAGCTTGACGGTCGCGGCAGAAAGACGGTTGCATACGTCCCAGCCTCCACTGAGCCGCCAGATTCGCGATCTCGAGTATCAGGTCGGTGCGCAGCTGCTGGTGCGTAGCGCGCGTGGGATCGAGTTGACCCATGCGGGCCGCGCTTTCCTCGATCACGCACGCCTCGCGCTCGCGCAGGTCGACGCGGCGCGCGACGCTGCGCGCCGGGCCGCGAGGCCGTTCAAACCGGTGTTTGCCGTGGGCTTTCTGAGCGGTCAGGAAGTCACCTGGCTCGCCGAAGCGAGCCGCGTGCTCGCGGGCGATTTGCAGAATATCGAAATGGCGGTATCGAGCGAGCATTCCCCGGATCTCGCGGAAGGGCTCGCAACCGGACGGCTCGACGTGGCGTTCATGCGCGCCGAACCGAATCGGCCGGATGTCGAATACGTGACGGTCGCGCGCGAACCGTTCGTCGTCGTCATGCCGAGCGACCATCGGCTCACCGCGCAGAAAAAGATCGATGTTCGCGAACTGGCGAGCGAGACGTTTATCGGCGGGTCGGATGTGGCGGGTCCGATGCGCCGCGCCATCGAAATGTATCTGGCCGAGAACGACCTCGACATCGAGCCCGCTTACCGCGTCCACAATCTGACGATGGCGATGTCGCTGATTGCGTCGACGAGAGGCGTGGCGTTGCTGCCCGCTTACGCGGAAAACTTTCTGCCCTGGTCGGTGACGAGCCGCCCGCTCAAAGGCGAGCCGCCGACGATCGAACTGGTGGTCGGCTACAACCGCACCAATCGTTCGCCCACGCTCGAACTCTTCCTGTCGCGGATCGACCAGATCCGCAAATAGGTCGATACCGGGCCATGCCTCGCAGGCATGCATCCCAGCCTGGAAGGTCTTTCATTTTCTTGCCGCGAATCGCTAGATTGACCATCAGACGGCGACGCGACGAATGCGCTCCACCGAGGACCGGACAGTTTTTCCGGTGCCCCATGCCTGGAGTCGATCCCCACGAATTGCGCGCCGCAACCTTCGCAACTCTCAAGGAAAGACCATGGCACACTTGTTCACCCCGAAAAAGCTCGGCGCCTATGCGCTCTCGCATCGCGTCGTTCTGGCACCCATGACGCGTCTGCGCACCATTCAGCCCGGAGATATTCCGAGTCCGATGATGGCCGACTTCTACGGTCAGCGCGCGTCCGAAGGCGGCCTCGAAATCGTCGAAGGCGTGAGCATTTCGATGGTTGCGCGCTCGTATCTCGGCGCGGCGAGTTTCTATCACGACGGCCAGGTCGAAGGCTGGAAAGCGATCGCGAATGCGGTTCACGCCAGAGGCGGCCGGGTCTTCATGCAACTGATTCACGGCGGACGTCAAAGCCACGTCGAGATGACCGGCGGTGTCGCGCCCGTTGCGCCCTCGGTCGTGCCGTTCGAAGGCGTGGCGCTCACGAAGGACGGCTTCGTGCCGGTCTCGCCGCATCGTGCGTTGGCGATCGAGGAAATTCCGGGTGTCATCGAAGAGTTTCGCGTCGCCGCGCAGCGCGCGCTCGATGCGGGATTCGACGGTGTGGAACTGCACGGCGCGAACGGCTATCTCGTCGATCAGTTCATCCAGGACGGCAGCAACAAGCGTACGGACGCTTATGGCGGCCCGATCGAAAATCGCGTGCGCTTTCTGCGCGAGGCGGTCGAAGCGCTGATTTCGGTGTGGGGCGCGGACCGCGTGGGCGTGCGCATCTCGCCGTCCGGCGAGTGGGGCGACATTTCCGATAGCGATCCGGAAGCGACGTTCAGTCATGTTGCCCGCGTGCTCGACGCGTACAAGATTGCATATCTGCACGTGATCGAACCGCGCATCAAGGGCGACGACACGCTGCACGAAGGGCACGCGCCGGTCGCGGCGAAATACCTTCGCGAACATTTCTCCGGGCCGATCATCGCGGCCGGCGGCTTCGACGGCGAAAGCGCGGAAGCGATCGTTGCGTCAGGCGACGCGGACCTCGTTGCATTCGGCCGCCACTTTTCGTCGAATCCGGATCTGCCTTATCGACTCAAGCACAAGCTGCCGCTGACGCCTTATGTTCGCGCGGCATTCTGGGGCGGCGACGAAAAGCATTATTCGGATTTCCCCGCTTATCAAGCGGCGCAGCAGACGGAAACGGCCGCGTGAATCGCGCGGTATTCAACGATCAATCGATGCAGGAGCCAGTCATGTCCCGAACAGTCAGATTCGAAACTGCAGGCGGCCCGGACGTACTTCAGTACGTGGACGAACCGGTGCGCGACCCCAAGCCCGATGAAGTTCGCATCAAGGTGAAAGCCATCGGCATCAATCGCGCCGAATCGATGTGGCGCAACGATCAGTACATCGAGCCCGTGAAATTTCCCGCGGGGCTGGGCTACGAAGCGGCGGGCGTCGTCGATGCCGTGGGTGCGGACGTTAGCGGTTTCGCGCCCGGCGACAAGGTCAATGTCATTCCGTCATTCTCGATGAATCAGTACTTCACGTACGGCGAAGTGATCGTGGTGCCGGCTTATGCCATCACGCGGCAACCGGAGTCGTTGTCGTTCGCCGAGGCCGCATCGGTGTGGATGATGTTCGTCACCGCCTATGGCGCGCTGATCGAGGATGCGAAGGTCACCGATGGCGATTTCGTCGTGGTGCCCGCCGCATCGAGCAGCGTGGGACTGGCCGCGATCCAGATCGCGAATATGGCCGGCGCGACGTCGATTGCGTTGACGCGCAGCGCCGGCAAGCGGCAATCGTTGCTCGATGCGGGCGCCGCGCATGTGGTCGTGACCGATGAAACGGAACTTGTCGACGAGATCATGCGGATCACGGGCGGCAAGGGCGCGCGTGTCGTGTTCGATCCGGTCGCCGGGCCGAACTTCGCGAAGCTGATTTCGACGCTGTCGTTTCAGGGCATCGCGTATCTCTACGGTGCGCTCGATGAACGCGAGACCACGCTGCCCGTGCTGGAGATGATCGCCAAAATGGTGTCGGTGAAGGCGCACAACATCTGGTTGACGAGCGGTGATCCGGCGCGCCGCAACGCAGCGGTGGAATTCGTGCGCAAAGGCCTGGAAAGCGGCGCGCTCAAGCCGGTCATCGATCGTACGTTTTCATTCGACGAGATTGCGGAGGTGCATCGCTATCTGGAAACGAATGGGCAGTTCGGGAAGATTGTGGTGACGGTTTGAGGGGTGGGGCGGGGCGTTGTCATAACGGTCACTCGCAGACTGGCAATGCACGCGTCCTGCCTGCGCTTACGTTTCATCGCACTTCGCCAAAGTACCAGCATTCATACGTGTACGGGCGATCATCGTCGTCAATGACCGTGACAGTAACGCCCAATTCGGACATGCCCAATGGCAGTGACAGTTCCCATTCGCTGGATAATTTCCGGTCGCGTATGACTCGTCTTTCCCCAAAAATATTGATTTGCTCGCTGAGGTGAGCGTTGAAGTAGTCTTCCTTGAGGTAAATGCATACCTCACTCGCGAACATGTCCGGAAGGCAAATTGCGCAAAGCACGCGTATCGATCTGGCGTCGTCGGGTTTTTGGGCGAGAAGCAGCGCGGTTGCGTCTATGAGGCCTTGTGCGCACGCGCGACGCGTCGCGTTGGTAGCGCAACGCCCCTGGACAAGACTGGAAGCTACTGGGATCTTCCAGTTCCAGTAACGCTCGTCCGATGTCCAGACGTCGTGAGGCATGACGCGCGAGAGTCTTTCCGGCCACTGTCTGATAGCGCGAAGCCGACGAGCAATACCACGGAGTTTCTTTTCGGGCATGACGACTGTTTTGTCGTGTATTTGATTGCGGTGATAGGGCGAAGCATCGACGCAATGCTGCCTTATATGACCTCTGCAAATTCCACGAGGCAGATCGCTTTCCGCTCTTTTGGGAAATGGTTTGGCATATGGCTGCGAAACTGGACTGGGATCGTCCGGCGTATCGGGCAACCAGCTAAACCCGCATCAAATCCACCACCCCCAAAACCTCACTGCCGCATCAACGCCATCATCGCGCCGAAGCCGACGAACACGCCGCCCGTCACGCGATTGAACGCCTTTGCCACGCGGCGGCTCTTGAGCGTCGCGCCGATGCGCGTGCCGAAGCCCGCATAGACGAGATACCAGCTCACTTCGCAGACCGCGAAAGTCGCGACCAGCACGCCGAACTGCGGCAGCGTCGGGCGGCTCGCGTCGATGAACTGCGGCAGCAGCGCGGCGGCGAACAGGATCGCCTTCGGATTGCTGCTGGCGACGAGGAAGCCATTGCGGAACAGCGTCGCGGGCGAGCGCGCCGGGCGGGCGGCGAGCGTCTCGGCTTCGGCGTCGCTGGCGGCGTGTTCTTCGACGGGCGCGCCCCAGGCCTTCACGCCCAGATACACGAGATAGGCCGCGCCGATGAAGCGCAGCACGTTGAACATCGTCGGCCACGCCTGCAGGAACACGCCGAGTCCGGCGGCGGAAACCGCGAGCATCAGGACGAGTGCGGACAGGCAGCCGCCCATGGTCGCGCTGGTGCGGCGCAGGCCGTACTGGGCGCCGTGCGACATGATCAGCAGCATGTTGGGACCGGGGATGGCACAGACGACGAAGACCGTGGCGAGGAAAAGCCACCAGGTATGCAGGTTCATTGCGACGGCGGACGTAAGAAAAAAGTAGGCGAAACGTCGATTATGCCAGTCCGCGCGAGTCCGCTGCGACCGGCCATCTGGCCGGGATCTGTCCGATTCCGGGGCCGCAAAAGAAAAAAGCCCGCGATGAAGGCGGGCTTGAACCACGTCGATAGAGACATGGAGGAGACGAAACCAGTATAGGCAGGGCTTTGGCGAGGATCAATATTTGTCTGCAGATTTAACCGTTAACCATTGTTAAACAAGGAGATTTATGATTGCTCTGTCAGTCGGTCGCGCCCAGAATGCATCAACGCCGACGCGCTACGCGCGCGGTGCGAGCAATGGGAGAAAGGTGCGGCGGCAACGGTGTCCGTGTGCGGCCCGCGCCTCGACAGGCAGGCAGCAGGGATGGAAAGCAGTCATCGGCAATCGAGCAAACCGGAGGGGTCAAATGGGCATTCTGGACAAATTGGGTGAAGTGGCTGGCGCGGTAGCCGCGGTGGAAGCGGCCGAGAAGGTCGATCCGGACGCGGGCTTTCTGACCAAGGCGGCCGCCGCGGTCGCGGGCTTCGAAGGCGCGGGGGCGCTCGAGAACATGGTCGAAAAGAAGGAAGACGAGAAGCAGGACGAAAAGCAGGCCGACGACGGCGGCGCGCCCGCCACGGATTCGCAAACCTGAATCAGCGCGGCGATGTTTCTGCCGTGATGCGCTCCGATGCGCAGTGATTCACGGCAACCGGGAGTGACAAGCGCTCATGAGCCGCGGTCTTCGGACCGCGGTTTTTTTATGCGCGATCGATGTGCGACCGTTGTGTAAACGTTGCGTAATCTTCGATCGACCGGTTCACTCGCGCTCACTGCTTCACGAAAACAAAATCGCAGTGCCGCGTGGTCGTACGCTGGCCGCTGCCCGAAGCGGCGTCGAAATGCGCGCTCACTTCATACGTGTAAGGCGTGCGCGGATCCGGATGGCCGACGGCATACGCGGGCGAATTCGTCAGCCCATTCGCCGTGAGCGTGGAGGAACCGTCGGGCTCGATCTTGCCATCGAGCGTGAGCCAGCCGCCGCGATCCTTCACGCCATGCTCGCCATGCAGCACGCCTTGGACCACGGTGGCGGGGAATTGCCAGGTATAACTAAATGCTTTATCGGGCGCGGTCTCGCAATTGAGCGTGACGTTCCAGGTGCCGTCGAATGGACCGGCAGCCTGGGCATCGAGTGCGTATCCGAGTGAAATTACGCAGGCGCCCAGTATCGCCATAGCGCTGGTCGTCCTCGTCCTGTTCCGCAGCCTGTTCATCGCCGCTTCTCCGGTTTCGCGCCGCCATCGCGCCAAACCCGGTCTCACGCAAGGCGCATTCCCGCGTGCAGGCTCACGCGGGTCGCCTCAATTCATACGATCAGTGCTGGCGATTCACGCAGACGTTTTGCCGATCGCATCGAGTTGCGCGAGCACCTCCGCGCTCAGTTCGAGGTCCTGCGCGCGCAGGTTTTCGCGCAGATGCGCTCGCGACGACGTACCCGGAATCAGCAGGATATTCGGCGCGCGGTGCAGCAGCCAGGCGAGCGCGACGCTCATCGGCGTGGCGTCGAGCGATTGCGCGAGGGTCGAGAGCGCCGTCGACTGGATCGGCGTGAAACCGCCGAGCGGAAAGAACGGCACCCACGCGATGCCGCGCGCGGCGAGCGCGTCGACGAAGGCGTCGTCGGCGCGATTGACGAGGTTGTAGTGGTTCTGCACGCCAACCACTACTCTATGGCTTAAATCCTTTATCTACAAGGGTTTCATCGATTTCGCCCAAGGGCGCGGCTAGGCTTTGCCATCAATTTGCCAACGAGCGTTTTCGCTGGCGCGACGGTTGGTCTGCCCGCTTGGACTAAGGTTCAACTAGCGATTTATGCTACGCGTCCTTGTTGGCCGTCCGCTCTCCGTGACAGCAACGGAGGGACTAGTCGCAATGCAGCCGGATCGGCTCGCCCTTGGCAATCGCGCGGTCAATCCGTTGCGCTTGTATGTGGAGCAGTCGCGCTTCACGTTGGAGCTCGGCGCGACGATGCGGTGGGCAATTCTCCAGCTTGCGTGCGATTTCCACCGCTCGGGCGGCAACGGACCTCGCGACGATTCCTGCCTGCCAGTTCCGGTAACTGGTTGTCAGCCAGAGCGGAATAGGTCCGTCAAAGGCATCGGGCGGTGGAAAGACGCCAGTGCGAATGCGGTTTGTTAACGTCTCGTCTGAAATACTGCAGAGTGTCAGAAGGTGACCCCGACGCAAAAACGCGTGCGGGTTTTCGACAAGACCCGTTGGGACGGGCAGTGGCTTGGAGTGGGACACGATTTCGGCTCCTGCTCACTGAGCAGCACTACCTCGTAGCGCTCGGAGTCGGCGATAGATTGTTCAGAATCCACCGGCCCAGCCCCATAACCCAGTAGAAGCCCCCGACACTGTTGCCAATATGGCTCTTTTCTAGAGGATATATACAGGCGGCGTGATAATCCGTCAATACTGCGGCGCAAGCGATTCAATCACCTCCGGTGCTTGAATTGCTGCAGCGGTTAGTCTGGTTGAACTCAACCGTCCTGCAGAGTCGGAAGATTCCCGGCACGGAGCCGCGTGCAATCATGGGGACAGAGTTGTGAAGATCTCTCAGCTTTTACTGGTCAAAACTCAAACCGGTAACGTTTCAAAGAAACAGGAGCGGAGCGGCCTCTTTATTCCGCCATGGAAAGTCGATGGATGTGAGACGCGATGAAGCCGAGTCGTGCACGAAAAATCCCCAATAGTCCGGAAGTTCGTCAATTTCGGCGCCAAACGCTACGCGAACCGTGGACCCGGCTACTGGCGCCCCAACTCGCTCCCGCGTTCCTCAACTGAGGCAGCGGCCTTCGTCATTTTCGTGCTTTGGCCTTAAGACTCGCGACAAGGCCTCGCGGCTGCTAAGACTATATTTCCCGGTTAAACCGATGAAATTCCACTTGGACAATTTGAGAGTGGGGAAAGGCAGAATTGGCGAATGGTAATCACCCGCACAGAGGCAACCCGTATAGAGGCTCGGGATTTCCGTAGCCTGAAAGAGTGGGGACCCCCACGTGGTGCGGTTGTCGCAGGTCCAAGTTTGAGATTCATCTAGGGGGAGTCTCTTGATAGACAGGTGTCACTGCGGTGCAGGCCCCTCGTTTCAGAGCTGAGGCGAATCAATGATGTAACACTTGCGATGGGCTCGTGCGGGCGGGGAGACCGGCGTCGATGCGACGCTAGCTGTGCTCGAGCGGTGAGAGTCAGATGCGGCGTTCTGCGGGAGGGAAACTGCCATAAGCCATTGGGGCTCTCCGTAAGCAGGTACTCGCATTGAAATGGAAGTGTTCCGATGCATCTGCAAGGGAAGCCAATACAATCGGCCGGTCCGCAATAAATCGACGTGCTGTCAGACGCCGAATTGACGCTCTCGCCTCATGATGGTTCGGCGGACTCGCGACGGATCATCTGCATGCGAAGTGCAATATCGACCATCATCCGATTCTCGTGACACCGTAGATCCATCCCGCTGAGTTGTTCAAACTGGGTCAGCCGGTACCGAACGGTCTTTTGATGGACGTGCAGCGCCGATGCTGTGGCCTGCAATGAACAATCCGAATCGAAATAGGTGCGCAGGGTTTTGGCCAGGGCCTGCTTGTGTCTGCGGTCATACTCAACTGCATCACCAAGGATTGCGCCAACGAGCCCTTCAAGGTTGTTGTCGTGGCGGATGGAAAGGAGGAGACCGAGGACGCCGAGTTCATCGGAAATTGCGATATTTTCGTTGCTGAACTTCGTTGCGCCGAGGAGCGCTATTGCTGCTTCACGATGCGAGGCGCGAAAGTCGCCGCTGCCGCCGCTCACGGAACTCACACCCCACATCGGACAGAAGCCTGAAATAGAGGCTGCCATGTTTTTCCTGGTCGCATCCAGGGCGATTCGAATCTCGTCGGTATTCTTTCCGCTGACCAGCGCGATCAGTAAATTGCCGCGCACGGTGAGTAACCGCAGCCCGGCCAGTTCCAGGCCCTTCGTGCAACAATCTAACGCGATTCGCCGGTTGCGCTCAGCCGTGCTGGCGTCCCATCCCTCGGCACGAGCGAGTTCATCGAGTTGTTCGAGGGAGCAGTGGAGAACGCGATGTGGACCGTTCAGCTCGATGCTCAGGCCTTTGGCGCGGGAAGCGGCCGCAAGCCTAACCTTTGGCTCACCTTCCAGGAGATCCCACAAAATCTCGCTGCTGACCTCAGCACGCGCAAGCATTGCGGCTCGGCTTTCCAGATAGCTCAGGGCGCAGGCTATGACGCCTGATCTTAGCGCCATGTCAGCGATTTCGTTCGGTTCGGTGTCCGACACAATGGTGGCCCAGCCGACACGCTCTCCCGATACGACAATTGGTTGTGCGTGGAACCACAGGCTATCGACAACGGCGCGACGATCGCTCGAAGTCTCCCGGGCGTCGCGAAGCAATCCTGCGATTTTTGGAATCAGCGTCACTGCCTTCTGGCTCATTGCACATGTCGTCATGGGCTGCAATTCCTCATTGACGATAGAGACCTCTGCCTCGGAATACCGCCCGATGACCCTGGCGATCCCGTCGATCCCCTCACCAGCAAGAATCGTTTCGATCATGGATTGCTGAATATCGGCTGACTGACCAAAAGCACTATTCTGGTTCTTGAGCTGACGGTTTGCTGCCGCTAGCTGCTCGACTGCGTTCTGCTGTGTTTCGTAAAGCCGCGCATTCTGGATCGCAATTGCTACCAGATCGGCCAGCGCCGAAATTCTCCTGACGTCCCGATCTGAAAACGTGGATTTTCGACGTCGCCAGACTTCCAGTACGCCAACGACTTCGTCATGGACCTTGAGCGGGGCGGCCAGAGCGGAATAGGCATGCTCGAGCCTGGCCAGGTCCATATAGTCCGGGCTGATGGTATTGTCGCGAACGTATTCATCGACCCGCACAGCCTCACCCGTCTCGAACACGCGGCCAGCGACCCCGCGACCCTTCTTCATTCGCAGTTGGGCGGTCTCGATGCGCAGGTTGCCGACGCAACTGCGCATTACCACCTCGTCTTCTTCCCTCAGGAAGACACCGCAGATGTTCGAGGAGAGTAGCCGCAGCGTCTCGTGTGTTGCGCACGAAAGAACCTGGTTAAGTTCGCGAGCAGAAAGCGTTTCCCGCACGACGCTCTGCAATCCACTGATTTCATCGAGCACGGCCACGACGGCTCGTCCCCGACTGGCCGCCGCAGAGGCCAGGGTGAACGCCGACGCGAGCAGGTGCAGGTTTTCCGCCTGCTCGTCCGTGGGCGAAAAGCAAGGCAGAAAGATTGCCTCAAAGCCTGGTGATAGAGGAACAAAGCAACCGTAGCTTCCAATCGAAATCCTGCTGTCGTCTCTCAGAAGGTCTTCTATGCCGGATTCAAGAAGCTTGCCGTTCTCACCGGTCAGCGCAGATTGAGCTATCCATTCCCCCTGGTTCCTCCGGAGCACGACCGAAGACGTCGCCCCCGTGCTCGCCCGTACAAGGTCAAGCGCAAGGGCGGTCACCGACTCCGTGCCTTCCAGCACGGCGCCGGAGAGGGTATCGAGCGCCGTTTGCAACGTAAAAATCTGCGGTGCACCGGTCTGGGCGGTTGCGATGACCGCGTGTCCGTCAGAAGTATCCATTCTTCGCTCCACCACGATCCTTTTTACGCTGCGACGCAGCAAAACAGGGCTTTGGTCAGTAGTCTCCTGTATCGCTGACGTTCAGTCGTCATCCTATTAGCGTTTTCCCGAATGAATGTCTGGTCTGTGCGCGCGAGAGACATTTGCCGCACGGATTCGTCGATGCTTTGTCTCTCGGAGACAAAATGAGGCCGATGATCCTGCTGCGTGGGCTATACGGATCGCCCGTGGGTCTGGCTATCATGGGTTCAACGGTGGATTACGCAAAGCGCACGCAGCAAGTATCTCGGCTTGTGTAACCGGCCTGCGGCGGCAGCAGGCGGCGTGGAGAGACACTCATGAAAGGCTACTCACTGCGGCAAAGCATAGACAAATGCTTTTCGCCGTCACAACGAGGCGAAATTCGCGTGACGCGGTTTCGTCAAGGCGCGAGGGGCGGTCAGAGTGGTGTGATCGTCCGTCTGCTAGGTCCAGCGGATCCGATTGAGTTGCTCTTCTTTCGGCACGACGACGGAACCTGGCGACTCTTCCCCGCAACTGCAACGCGGCCAACAATGAGCGCGTATGGCTGGGCCGCAAGCTGACCAGGGTCGGCGACTGGAGCCAGCCCAGCGCAAACTAACTTCAACGGACGGAGGGACAATGATCAAGGCTGAAGACGCACAGTTTCACGTGGCCGACGCGGACAAACCGAACTGGGCCGAGACGAACTACTTCGGTTTTTATTCTGCGGAAGCGAACATCAACGTCGGCGTCTATGCACTTTTCCGGCCGAACCTCGGAATTGTCAACTCGACCATCAGTATCAACTCGCGTCGTGCAATGACACCGTGGCACGCAGACTTCAACGACCTGCAGTCTCACCTCCCGATTCCCGAGCCGCGCAATCTGCTCGACTATCGCCTGGCCAACGGGTTGAGCGTGAAATGTCTGGAGCCGAATATGGTCTGGACGATCGACTATGACGACGGTCAGCAAACCGAGATCCACGTCAAGTACACGGCGCTGATGGCGCCGTTCGACATTCACGATCCGGAAATGGATCCGGTCGTGGCGGCCCAGAAGGATGCAGGAAAATTCGCCTGGGGCACGGCGTACAACGGCCATTTCGACCAGACCGGCCGTGTGACTGGCTACATTGTGTTGCGTGGCAAGCGTTATGAAATTGATTGTGTGTCCACCATGGATCATAGCTGGGGGCCTCGCCCCGAGCGCGGTGCGCCGAACATGAGCTGGCTTCACGCACATTTTTCAGAGCGCTTTGCCATGCACGCCATCTTTTCGTTCGACGAGAACGAAGGGGGCAAGAAACTGTCGCTGAGTCACGGGTACGTGCTGCAGGATGGAAAGATATATGGGCTCAAGGCCGGCACCGGCAACACGATCCGCGTGCATGACCGTTATCCGGAACACATCCAGTTGGCTGTGACGGATAGCGATGAGCGGACGTGGGAGTTTCGCGGCGATGCGACAACAACGTTTCCATGGCAGTGCTGGCCCAACATGGTTGCGTTCAACACGCTCACGAAATGGCATTGCCAGGGTGAGACGGGTTTCGGCGAAGTCATGGACTTCTTCGAGGTGCCCTCGTTGACGCGTTTGAACTCAGACAACCGGGGGTAGTTGTGTCGCTGCGCATGATTCTGTTCGACCTCGACGGGACTCTCGTACAGACGAGGGAAGCGTCGTGGCGGGTGTTCGAGAAGGTGAACCGACGGTTTGACCTGGGCGTCAATTCGCCGGAGGCGTTCTACGCACTGTCCGAAGTCAACCTCTTCGCTGGCCTGCGTGAGAAGTGTGGTGACGATGAAAGGGCAAGGGAGGTCACGGACTTCTTCTTTCATCTCCTGCTGAGCGAGTACCGCCCCCCCATTATTCCCGGAATGCGCAGCGTCGTGAAAACCCTGGCGGCAGAATTTCCGCTGTCGGTCGTTTCTTCGAATGCGATGGGTGCCATCCGTCACGTGCTGGACGACGCTGGCCTGACACACTGTTTTGGTCATGTCTTTTCGGGTGACGTCGAACCGGACAAGGAGAAGGCGATACAGAAAGTGCTGGGTGATCCAAGCTATGGACTGGGCAGGCGAGGAACGCCCGAATACGACGAAACAGGCGGTCATCATTCCGGCGATGTTGTGCTGATCACGGACACCGTCGGTGACGTCAAGGCGGCGATGGCAGCCGGCGCTCGTGCAGTGGGCGTTTCCTGGGGCATGCACACCGCCGCGCAGCTCCAGAGTGCGGGTGCGGAATTTGTAGCGATCTGGCCCGAGGAGTTACTGATTCATTTCCGCGAGAGCGGTGGTGGTGCACGGCACGGTTGAAGAGCAGGAACACTGATGAACCTCGCAGCCGGATGGCAATTTCCGTAAAACAGACCGTAATTTTTGTCGGCGAGAGCTAAAGAGCCGGAACAAGGAAGCGCCTAAGATTCATTTCGAAATGGCAGTGACTGGATGTGATGACAACAGTTGGTTAAAGAGCACCTTGGTGCCGTGAACAGGAGACAGCGATGACCGTAGTTGCAGAAGGCTTTAACGCGTTCGAAACGGAGAAGGAGCCGAGTGGGACGGTGGTTTACCTCCCGGATCCGCAGTCGGTGGTGAAGTTGATCCAGAGCGGCAAGCTCAAGGACCACATCCTTCTCGTGCGCGGTGGCACCACAACGTTTCTCGCACCCGCGCTTTCTATGGGGGCGATCGGGGTGATTACGATGTCAGGCGCACCTGAGTCACACCTCGGGATTCTTTCGCGCGAATTCCAGATTCCCTGCATCATGACCGCCCACCTCAAGAGCAGCGATTCCCGCTACGAGGTCGGCAATACCGGTCAGGCGCACTTTGACGAGATCGTCAAGGAACTCAGCGGCAAGCAGGTGACGCTGAAGTGCGGGAACCCCGAAGTCGGTCAGATCGTTCTGTAACGCGACGGAAACCATACAGGAGACGACAATGGATCAGCTGCGAAAGAGCATATACAAAAAGCGCTACGAGAAGGACGACGACGGGCTTCGCTTTCAGACGCTGCTTTACGCCGGGAACTACACCGGCTTGCCGCCTGTTCCGGACGGCATCGCGGGCGACCGCGCAATGCGCGCGCGCATGAAAACAGACGTTCTCGAGAAGGTCACGCGCGAAGACGTGCTGAAGCCTGAATTCACCATCGACGAACTCAACGACCTGAACAACTATTTTGCCTGGAACATCTGGGACGTGCTCGTCATGCGCGCGACGGAAGGTGTGTCGGGCATGATCCCGCGTCAGGAGTACGAGATCCTCGCATTCATGCAGGAGTTCTACCGCTACCCGGAATTCATGCGGCTGATTACCGATGAGCTTGGCGCGCAAGGCGTGATGGACATTGGAGCGAGCGCCCGGACGGAAATCGGAACGAAGATCAACTGCGTGCACGACTGGTGTCTTGGTGCGGTGGCCTTTGGCATGGGGCGTTGCGGGCTGCTTGCGCTCGAAGCCATCGGCCCGGATGAGTATGTCGAGGAAAGCAATACCATCCTGAAGTTCGCTCAACGGGTGCTGTGGGGCAAGCGGCAGGACGGCTACATCCTGAACTCCCAGGATCGTTACCGTTGCCAGATCCACGAACCCGAACTCATCGACCGGCTGGTCAACGAGGTCGAGTACTTCGAGCGTGACTCCGACACGTACAAGGAGCTGACGGCCTTTAATGCTGCAGCCGAACTGCTCGCATTCTTCGATCATTACGACTGCCGGCTGGGTCTGGGCGACACCGGTCCCTATGAGCTGAAGGATGGCAAAATCCTCATTATCCGCGATCTGTTCGTGAACGAGGACGTCTATCACTGGAGCGATGTGTGCGAGGACCTGCCGCATTGCTATACGCTGGCGCTGGTCATTGATCCGGACCAGATGGGTCTCGAGGAGATCCGGGTCAACGACATCTCGACCACCTTCACGGTTCCCAAGAATTACGTGCCCGCAATCTGTGGCGCGGCGGTCTTCGTGCGCCAGGCCTGGGATACCTCGATGGGCGAAGTCTATCCCGTTGCCATCAAGGATCTGTCGTCGCACCTCGAGAAGATCAAGGAGGCGACGTTCAAGCTCTACAAGAAGACGCTGAAGATGCCGCGCCGTGAGCTCTGCACCAACGGCATCTATAGCTACTACGTTGGCATGATCCTCCCCCATCTGCGCAAAGCGGGTCTTTATGACCATGTCAATGAGAAGATGAACTTCTGGGAGCTGGACCAGCGCGTGTCCAACTACTACTACGAGATCACGAAGCGCAACTTCGTACAGTCGGTGGTGCCGCAGAAAATCTTCTCGGGGCAGGGGTATCTGCCGTTCTCTGAGAAGGCGGACATCCGGCATTCGAAGTACGCCTGGCTTTGACACCATGATCTGACAGTAACCGGCGGAACACCGGTAGTAGAGGCTCCGCCGGAATAACCCGGAGAGACGTAATGTTGACGGAAACCGCATTCCTGGTCCTCAACGCCTTGTATCTGAAGAAGATGGCAAACTTTGCCGCGCTGGTCAAATGCGTGCGCCTGCCGGAAGCCGATGTACAGGAAGCCCTGAACGACGCCGTCGAACAAGGGGATGCCATGGATCTGAACGGGGAATATCTCCTGGACGTGCCGGGGCGACGCGCAGTGCTTGAGTACTACAGCAGCACGTATCTGCCGAAGCGCGCGGCAGTGTCGGATTGGTATGAGCGATTTGAAACACTGAACAGCCAGTTTCTGAAGCTGGTAAGCGAATTTCAGACATCTGATGGCGACGCACGTGTCCTCGCTCAACTAATGAAGGTCGTCGAGCGCCAGATTACCGCGTTACGGAAAATCGAAAGTGATATTCCGCGATACGGCGTCTATGCTGACCGGTTTGCCACCGCGATGGAACGGGTTGATCTGGGCGACAAATCATTCGTCACGAACCCGCGGGCGGATTCGATCCATAACATCTGGTTTGAATTTCATGAGGACATCCTTGCCGTTGTTGGTCGTCCCCGTGAGACTGTTGAGGATGTGCACTGAAAATGGCAGCTATCAAGTACCTCTGGGATGTCGATACCATTGACGCGTCGGACACGGCGCGTTTCGGTGGCAAGGCTAGCGGGCTGGCAAGGATGCGGCAGATGGGGCTGCCCGTCCCACCAGCAGTCGTGATCAGCACCGACGCCTTCAAGGCGTTTCATGAGAACGGCGGTCAGTTGCCTGCGTCGCTTGGCGATGAAATCGATACCGCGATTCATTTGCTCGAGCAGCGTACGGGCAAGGTGTTCTGTGGCCGCGGTGTGCCGTTACTGTTGTCTGTGCGCTCGGGTGCAAAGATCAGCATGCCAGGCATGATGGACACCATCCTGAATCTTGGTCTCGACGCCTCGTCTGCGGCGAATTTTTCGACTTCATCGGGGAACCGCGAGTTCGTCGGCGACACGTGGCTGCGATTCTGGTCGATGTATGCTGACACAGTTCTCGGTGTCGACGCCGAGTCCATCATCCCCCGATTCGAGGAAGCCATCGCCGCGCCAAATCGAACGGTGACGGATGCCTTCGCAGAGGTCGAGGCGGAGCTACTATCAGCGATTGAGGCGGAAGCAGGCGAGCGTCCCTCTGCGTTGCCGCGGGAGCAACTGGCGCGAGCAGTCACGGCAGTGTTCGAGTCCTGGAACTCGTCGCGTGCAAAGGCGTACCGGAAGCACCACGGTATCCCTGACGATCTGGGCACCGCAGTGGTGATTCAGGCCATGGTGTTCGGCAATCTCGATGACGAGTCGGGCACTGGAGTCGCGTTCACGCGTGACCCCATGACCGGCGAGAGAAAGTTATTCGGCGAATACCTGGCGGGTCATCAGGGAGAGGATCTGGTCGCCGGCACGAAGACGCCTGATTCGCTCGGCAGTCCATCTCCCGCCGTCACCCGCATTGCCGAAGAGGTCCGTTTGGTCGGCGATCAGCTGGAGGCAATGTACAAGGATGCGCTCGACATCGAATTTACGGTGGAACGTGGCAAGCTGCATCTGCTCCAGGTGCGTGCTGCAAAGCGCACGGCCGCCGCTGCGGTCCGGATCGCGGTTGAGATGGCTGAGGAGGGCCTCATCGATCATGAGACGGCGCTGCGCAGGGTGACAGACGACCAGTTGCGCCAGCTCGTCAGGCCCGGCTTTGTCCCAGAGGACCTGGAGACAGCGAACACAAACGGTAGCCTTCTGATCGAAGGCGTCGGCGCATCGCCCGGTCACTCAACCGGTGTGGCTGTGCTCGACGGCGACCGCGCCGTGGAGCGTGCTGCAGCGGGCGACAATGTCATTCTCGTTCGTCCGACGACGAGCCCGCTCGATGTGCGCGGGATGTTGCACTCGCAAGGCATAGTGACGGCTCGCGGCGGATCGGCCAGTCACGCGGCCGTCGTCGCGCGCGCGCTTGATAAGCCCTGCGTCGTCGGGTGCGGTGCGCTAGAGGTCGATGAGGAAGCTCGAACGTTCAAGGTGGGCGCGCGCGAACTTCAGGAGGGCGATGTCCTGTCCGTCGATGGGAAAACAGGCCGCATCTACGTCGGGGCAATAGCGCTGGACGACACGGGCGCGTCGAATCCGTACCTCAACAAGTTGCTGCGCTGGGCTGAGGAATCGTCCGGCGTCTCGGTTTGGGCATCCGCCCGCATGACGGGTGAACTCGCCGGCATCGCCAAACGCCATCCGGCTGGCGTTGGTATTGTCCCCATTGTTGATCTGCTGATCGGAAGTGGCCAGGCTGAAGGGCTGATTGACGCGGTGCAAGCGCTCAGTGTGAACGTCGCAGCACCAGCATCCCGGGTCGAAGCACGATTCCAGGACTCGGTAGTCTCCGCATGTACGGGGCTCCTGTCGGCATCGCCCGAAAAGCCTGTTGCGGTGCGCTTGCCCAGACTCAGCGGATCGCGCGCACGACACATGGTCGACGGATGGGCATCGATCGAGCCGCGTCTGCTGCTGCCTCTAGGGGCGCCCCGACTCACGAACGCGCTGGTCAAGGCGATTGCAACTGCAGCTGGCGAAACCGGACACACCTCCGTAACGGTCGTTTTGCCCGCAGCTTCTGACGTGCGGGAAATCATCGCATTCAAAAAGGCTGTTGATGCAATACCAGGGGTAAAGGCAGGGGTCCTCGTCCAGAACGCAGCATTGCTATCCGAGCTGTCGGGTTCGGCGGTCGAGGAGGGTGTGGATATCTGGATTGACGTACCAGAGCTGGTTCGTACGTTCCACGGGTGGCCCGATGAAATGTCGTTCTCTGCCGAGGTAATCGACGAATACGAGGTTGCGGGAAATCTAACGTGTTCGCCTCTAAGCACGTTGAAAGGATTTCTGCTGTCGTGCCTCGCTCAACTGGCGGTCGCCGCGCGCGAACGTGCATGGTCAATCGTACTTGACCTCGGGGCATCTCCCGCAAGCGGTGTGGTCGACGAGCTCTACGGTTTGGGATACCGGCAATTCTCTGTCCCGGCCGAGCGAATCGAGCCGTTGAGACTGAAGCTCGGTCACGCTGCCAGTAGCAACGCAGAACAAACAGATAGCTGATCAGGTATGAAGCGCGTCTATCCCCAACGCGCTTCCTCCTTTTAAGCCGTTTACCGCCCTTCGAGGGGCGAAAGATTTCGGGATTAACTGCGCAATAACTGAGGAATACTGGTCAAATAATTGAGGAGACGACATCCATCTCGCCACGCGTAAGCCTCGAGATGAGATGCCACTATATTAGGAGGAAACCATGGAAATCAAGGCAGCTGTCGTCAACGAAAAGTCGGGCTCCTTCAGCATCGAGACGGTCAGTCTGGACGATCCGCGTCCTGACGAGGTACTGGTCAGAATCGTTGGGTCTGGCGTGTGCCACACCGACCTCGTTGTGCGCGACCAGTACGTGCCGATACCACTCCCCATCGTGCTCGGGCATGAGGGCGCGGGGGTCATCGAGTCTGTCGGACGAGACGTTACGCGATTCAGGAAAGGCGACCGCGTCGTACTTTCGTACCATTCCTGCGGACACTGCCCGAGTTGCGAAGAAGGCGAGCCCGCATACTGCGACCACCTGATGCCAAACAATTTCAGTGGACGTCGACTCGATGGGTCGGCTTCAGTGAGAAAGGGAGGCGTTGACATCAGTGCAAATTTCTTTCAGCAGTCGTCGTTCGCGACGTACGCGCTTGCTACTGACCGCAATGTCGTGAAGGTCCCCGACTCGGTCTCACTCGACCTGCTTCCGTTATATGGTCCGTTCGGATGTGGCATTCAGACTGGTGCCGGAGCAGTGCTGAACACGCTTAATCCTCGCGCGGGAACATCCATCGTCGTTTTCGGCGCGGGTTCGGTCGGCCTGTCCGCTGTGATGGCCGCTCGTCTCGCCAGTTGTACGACTATCGTCGCGGTGGATCTTAACCCGTCGCGACTCGAACTGGCCCTGAAACTTGGCGCCACACATGCGATCAACGCGAAGGCAGACGACCCGGTCGAATTCGTGAAATCCGTGACGCAAGGGCGCGGCGCAGACTACTCGCTGGAGACGACAGCGCTGCCACGCGTGCTTCGGCAGGCTGTTGAATGTCTTCACGCGCGAGGCGTGTGCGGCTCGATCGGATTGCCTCCGGCGGGCACAGAAGTCACGTTGGACATGCTGTCCATTCTTTTTGGCCGGACGCTGAAAGGCATTATCGAGGGCGACAGCGTGCCTGGGATTTTCATCAACCGTCTCATTGAATTGCACCAACAGGGCCGGTTCCCTGTCGAGAAGATCATGACGCACTATCGCTTCGACGAAATCAACAAGGCGGTTGCCGAGACCGAAGAGGGGCACGCGATCAAGGCGGTCCTTCATATGGAATAGCGAGTCGTCTGCGCTGCTCTGCATCCACAATACCCGGAGACACGAATGAAGGCAGAAAACGCAGTTTGGGGAACGGCCATCCCGGTGAGCGACTTTGCGATGTCCATCAACGGACGTCGCGTCACCGCGGATGACACGGAGTTCGCGATCAATCCTGCAACGGAGCAGCCCATCGCCAGCTTTCCGCTCGCAAACCGAAAGCACCTCGATCTTGCTGTAGAGGCTGCCAACGCCGCGTTCACCTTGTGGCGCGAGACTGACATTGCGACGCGTCGAAAGGCGCTCGAGGGACTCGCCGACCAGATCGAAAAGAATTATGAAGCATTCCTGACGCTCCTGACGACAGAGCAAGGAAAGCCGCGCGCAGGTGCGGAGTGGGAAATCGGAGGCTCGATCTATTGGTTGCGTGAGATTGCGAAGCAGGCGCTTCCGGAGGAGGTCGTTCGCGACGATGGCAAGAACCGTGTTGTTACCCGCTACACGCCCATCGGCGTAATTGGCGGGATCACGCCGTGGAATTTCCCGCTACTCCTCGCTGTCTGGAAGATTGCCCCTGCTCTGATGGCGGGCAACACCATGGTTCTGAAGCCTTCGCCATTCACGCCCCTGTGTACGCTCTGGTTTGGGGAGCTCGCCCAGGAGGTCTTGCCGCCTGGCGTACTCAACGTCGTGTCGGGCGGCAACGCACTTGGTCAATGGATGACCGAACACCCTGGCATCGGCAAGATTGCGTTCACCGGATCGACCGCTACTGGCAAGCGTGTGATGCAGAGTGCCGCGTCGAACCTCAAGCGTCTCACGCTGGAGCTCGGTGGAAATGATCCGGCGATTGTGCTTCCGGACGTTAATCCGGAAGCCATCGCGAAGGAACTCTTCTGGGCCAGCTTCCAGAACAGTTCCCAGTTCTGTGTCGCGACCAAACGGCTCTACGTTCACGAAGAAATTTACGACCGCGTCGTTGGCGCGCTGGTTGATTACGCGCGGGGCGTTCAGGTTGATAACGGCTTGCTCGTCGGAAGCCAGCTGGGACCGCTGCAGAACCGGATGCAGTATGAGAAGGTCTGCAATCTCCTGGAGGACTCGGCTGCTGAAGGGCACCGCGTGCTGCTGGGTGGCGCTCCGGCAGACAAGAAGGGTTACTTCATCCCCATCACGCTGATTGACAACCCACCGGACGATTCGCGTTGCGTCGTCGAGGAAGCCTTCGGCCCCGTCCTGCCGATCCTGAAATACCGTGACGTGGAGGATGCCATCAGGCGCGCAAATGACACGGTATACGGCCTGGCTGCTTCTGTCTGGTCGGGTGACGTCGAGAAGGCAAAGGACGTTGCGCGAAGGCTTGAGGCGGGTACTGTATGGATCAACCAGATTCATGTATTCGGACCTGATATCGCATTTGGTGGTCACAAGCAGTCGGGTATGGGCATTGAAAACTCGCTGCACGGCCTCTCTGAGTACTGCAACATGCAGACGATCATGGAACGCCCGCTGACCGCCTGATGCGAAATATGGCATGCAACGCTGGCAGAAGAACAGACTACGTGGAGGAACAAATGGAGCAGTCAATCGGGGCACTTGTCGCACGTTCCGCTCGGAGATTCGGGGACAAGACTGCTATCGTCGCCGACGGAAAGACCTGGTCTTTCCGTCAACTGGACAGTATTTCCTCCAAAGTGGCACGCAGTCTGCGTGAGCGAGGCGTCGGGAAGGGATCCGTCGTGTCGCTCTATTCGCCCAATTGTGCGCAATGGGTCATCGCGTATTACGCGATTTTGAAGCTCGGTGCGGTCGTGAACCCGTTGAACCTGATGTTGACGCCTTCAGAGGCGGCATATGCAGTGAACGACTGTGGTGCCGTCGCTGTTTTTGGGTCCCTTGTGAAGCTGGTTCCGTTGCGTGACACGCTCGAGGCCGGTCGCATCAGACTGATTTCCTTTGGCGGCCCCGGGGCTTCGATCGAGAGTTTCAACGATCTGCTCACAGACGAGGAGAGTGGCTCATTCCCCATCGAGGGAATATCACCCGATGATTTGAGTACGATCGGCTATACCTCTGGGACAACCGGCCATCCGAAGGGCGCAATGCTGTCTCATCGGGCGATCCTCATGAACACGGCGATGACGTCGACCTTCCATGTCCGCACGGAGCATGACGTTGTCGTGAGCGCACTGCCGTGCTCGCACGTCTACGGCAATATCGTGATGAATAGCGCAATCGCCTGTGGCATGACGCTTGTGCTGCACGCGGTGTTTGAAGCGAAAGCGATCCTCGCGAGCATCGAGAACTACCGGGCAACGATCCTCGAGGGCGTCCCGACGATGTATATGTACCTGCTGAACTTCCCGGAGCTCGGAGAGTACGACGTTTCTTCGCTGACACGCTGTACGGTGGGCGGGCAGACAATGTCCACTTACAAGATGAAGGAGGTGGAGAGTCGGCTGGGCGCCCCATTGCTTGAACTGTGGGGGATGACCGAACTCGGAGGCCTTGGAACGACTCACTCGCTCTACGGACCACGCAGGCATGGTTCCATCGGAATTCCACTTCCATTCGTGAGTGCACGTATCGCGTCGTTGAAAGACCCGTCAGGAGTCGCACCGAACGGTGAAGTCGGCGAACTCCAGATAAAAGGCCCCGTCCCAATGATGGGCTACTTTGGTCGGCCCGAGGCAACGGCTGAAACCATCGACGCGAACGGTTGGCTGCATACGGGCGATCTTGCGCGTATGGACGATGAGGGATTCATCTTTGTAGTAGACAGAATGAAGGATATGGTCATCACCGGTGGCTACAACATCTATCCTGCAGAGCTTGAGCGGGTGCTATGCGAACACCCCGCAGTAGCCATGGCCGCAGTCGTCGGGATTCCTGATGAGACGAAGGGTGAACTGGCGAAGGCCTTTGTCGTGGGAAAGAATGGTGCCGACGTCGACATCGATGACATCTTCGAGTTCTGCAGGCAGAAGCTGGCCGCGTACAAGGTGCCACGCTTCATCGAAGTCGTCGATGACCTTCCCAAAACCAGTTCCGGAAAGATATTGAGGCGTGAACTCAGACTCAAAGAGGTGAGGCAGAAACAGCCTTCGTAGGACAGCACTGATCTATGGCTCCCCGTGCCACCGCAGTTTGACAATGCCGCGACCACTTTCGGTTGCGGCTTTTCTTTTTCGACGGCAGTTCGATCGCAGAGTAGGACAAAAAAGATCGGGAGTTACCAAACTCCAGGCTCCCGCACGGATAGAAACGGACGCCGTGATTTATCGTTGGATGACCTATCACCGCTGGTCAAGCCTGCTTATTGTCACGTCACGGACAGTTCAAAGGCGGTATGCGCGTCCGTCTTTCCGTTGGCGAACGATACGTATCCGAAAAGGTACGTGCATAAAAGAATCAGGAGACGAGCATGAGACGAATGGTATTTGCGGGTCTGCTTCTCGCGCTTAGTGCGACCGCATCCGCTCAAGGCAGTGTGACGTTGTATGGCATTCTCGATTCTGGACTACTTTATCAGAACAAGACGGCTCCGGACGGGCACAGCGGTGTTGCCTTCCTTGATGGAGCATGGCTCCCTTCGATTTACGGGCTGCGTGGGAAGGAGGACATTGGAGGGGGATATTCTGTCAATTTCAATCTTCAAGGTGGCTTTTCAACCGGTACGGGCGCGTTGGGAGACTCTAACGGTGGGATATTCGGGCGTGCGGCAACGGTTGGGGTGTCGGGTCCCTTTGGCGACGTGAAGCTGGGTGTCCAGTTCTCGCCTTTCTTTCTGGCGGTCACTGACGGCGATCCGCGGGGCATGCCACAGTTCGGCAGTCAGCTCGTGCAGTACTTTCAACAATTTGGTATTACCGGAATTTTCGATAGCAACGCCATTGTGTATACCAGCCCGAAACTGTATGGCTTCACCGGAGCACTGGAATATGCCGTAGGCGGCGTCCCCGGGGCCACCAAGAACGGTCGAAGCATGTCGGCGTCCCTCTCGTTCAGCCAGGGGCCGGTTCTGGCGAATGCTGCCTACTATACTCATGCCGATCCTCAAACTGGCGAAACTGTCGCAATCGGGAAGACCGCGGCGCTCGGCTATGCTTTCGGTCCGGTACTTGCGAAAGTGGACTGGGTCAACTATCTGAATCCGTCGTCAAGCGCGCCTCTGTCAAATGTCAACGTCTTTGGTGTCGGGGCCGTCTTTGCAGTGACCCCGGCAATCACCCTCAACGGGGGGTTCTACTACGCGGTCAACAAGGGTATGAGTGAAAACAAATCGCGCATGTTTGCTTTCGGAGCGGAATACGCACTGTCGCATCGGACTACCCTCTATTCCCAGATCGGCGTTGCCCACAACCAGGGGGCATTCCAGACTAATCTCGCCGTGCTAGCGCCAAGTTCGTTTGCTGTGCCACAGGGCACGACGACGACTGCCGTGAATATTGGGATCCGGCATACGTTCTGATGCCTTCGGGGCGCCGCTTCATTTTCCAGCCAGGTGATCCATACAAGCAAACCTCAGGAACTGAGATTGGCATCCCCGGATTACGATGAATATTTAGGATTATGAGAGAAAGAAGCTTGTCGCGATGAGCCGTTCTCACTCGCCGCCAGCTTCGGTGGCGCGTCGCGCACAGATGGCTCTCATGTCCGCCGATGGTCATCCTAATGCAGAGATTGCCGCACAGTTTGCCGCTATGCCGTTCGCAGTGACGCATTGGAGAAAGCGATTCGCCTCGGGCGCCTGGCCGGACGTCACGGTCAGCCGCGAACAGGACGACCACGTATGCATGATGTCCGCTTTCGTTGGGCAGTGGCGATGCCACGCCCGACATGCACTGCTCGACACTGGCACGCGGTTTCTGGATCTTTCGCAGCTCGTGGCCTGCAGCATGCACAACGATGGCGCGTCGGGCGCGGGCGCAGTCGCGTGTATTGGCAGCATTGCTGGCCAGGCGTGCTGGATCGTTTGCAATCACGCCACGATGAGAGGCGGCACGTCCTATCCGGTTACGCCGATGCAGAAAGTGCGCTCGCAGGAAAACAACCTGCCCTGCCTGTACCTAGTCGATTTGGATGGCGCGAATCTGCCGAACCAGGACGGGGTGTTTCCAGACCGTGATCACTTCTTCCACATCTTCTATAACCGGCCACGCTCTCTCCGCAGGGCATTCCGCAAGTCGCAGCGGTGATGGGTTCATGCGCCGCGAGCGGCGAGTATGTGTCGGCCATGGAGCGACGAGCGTGCTTTGATTGACCGTTATTCAGGAACCTTCAGCGATATCTCCTGGAGGCATAGGGGAGGTTGAATTCGCACAAGGCGTCTCAAGCCAACGCAGTTATTTCGATTGGGTATTGAAACCATACGCACACAGCACGTGGTTGCTCTATATCCATGCCGATCCCGTTACGGCATACCCAGCCTTTTTTCGCAGTTGATATTTCGTCTGAGAAAACCGAAAAAGAAGCATGGCTGAAGTCGATGACTTTGCCGCGATTAGTCATCTTGATCGATCGAAGGCGCAGATTTCAGGTGCTTTACCGTTCGTGCTCCCCGGAGGGACAGGCCTCGGCCGGAACAACGATACGGGCATGCGCATTTGCGGCGGGGAACATCATGAAAGAGCTCAATGCATGGACAGCCAGCGGCGCGAAGAGCGCTTCGCTCATGCCACCGGGGCACGTCGCTCCCGATCAACGTTTGCAGTGGGCCGAAGACGAGGTCCGTCGGCTGACAAGATGCCTGGAGATGAAGGACCGTCAACTCTGCGAACTGCGCAAGACTCTTGCGCATTCGGCGACCGTTCACTATTCGTTTGAAGATCGCCTGCAGCGTGAGCTTGATTCCCTACGGATCATGATGCCTGTGAATGGCCTCAAGCAGCATTGGGACAAGTCTGCCAGCGAACGACCGGAGGAGTGCATCGTGATGAAACTGCCCTACATGACATTGATACTGTCGGTGCTGTTTGATGTGATGTGCGCTTTCTGGACGGACTGTGATCACGACCATCTTCCAAAGTCGGCCACCGTCGCACACGCGATCGACGAGCGCTTGGGATTAAGGTCGCAACAGAATGGGGAGGCTTCACGCAGCGGTCAGGCATATGCGTCGGCGATCAGGCCGGACTGGGTGAAGGAAGCCGACAACCGGCACCGTTATCGGCCTTCATTGACGCGCTGACGCTAGGGGCGAGTCCTTTTACACAGTTGCTCGCATATGTGCCGTTTCCCCATCGAAAGGTGCGAGAGGCACGGTATCGGTGGCCCGCGCGGAGGCCGCCGCCGCTTCAACCGGATGCGATTGCGCTGGCGTGCCGGATTGAGGCCGTACGAGTTGTCCAAAGAGAGCGATCCCGCCCAGCAGCGTCACCGGATCGCCCCCTAGTCTGTTGAACGTGGCTGCGTCGAGTTCGATGGAGCACGCAACGATACTCGTACGGCTTGACCCCGTGCCGTTGCCCATATCGTGCAGGTCGAGCCCGAAGCGTCGATACAAACGCGCGACAGAGCGCGAGACGACGCCGATCACGCGTGTCGCGCCGAACGAACGAGCGAGCGCGATTGCGTATGGGAACAGGGACATACCTGCGGTCGAGTCAGTTCTATAGTCAGACAATCCTGATGATGCGAATCGCGACATCTCCCATATCGAAGGCGACGATTGTGGCGAATCACCCTGTTCCGCAAGTCCCGGAAAGACGTCACGCAGCAGATAAGGCCCGGTGGTGGGCATCAGGCGCGCACATCCACACATCACGTTTTCCGTGGACAACGCGACCAGATGAACGGTCTCGCCTCCGTCAAATTCATCCCACTCGCTCGTAGCATTGTGTGACACGCCGGGTATGTCCCAATGCAGGCGCTGAACAAAGACCTTGTGGCGAAAGCTGCCAAGTTGGGCACGGATATCCGATGGCAGGTTGTCAAGCCTGCCGGCAACGATGAATGACATGGGCTCCTCCTTGTGTTGGCGGTTGAGGTGACGCTATCAGCGCGTTTGCAGCCCTGATACTCGGAGCTTTAGGAGGGTGGCAGTGGGCATGCGCGAGCGCGCATTGATCCGCGTCGCGTACATGGCGACGGGCGGGCTGGATGGCAGAACCAGGGAAAGAGGCTTCAGGGTTTTATGAGGCCCTGTACGGTCGCCTGGACGGCAGCAGCCGTCCTGCCCCAGATGTTGAGGGCCTCCATCGCTTTCTTGACGTGGTAGTCAACGGTATAGTGAGAGCGTCCGAGAATTTCGCCAATCTCGGCCGAGGTTTTTCCGCGGGCGACCCAGGTCAGGCATTCGATCTGGCAACGGGTAAGCATGCGTGCGGCTCTTCTCGTACGGATCAGCCCGAGGCGGTGCAGTTCGAAGTTAAACTGCGCGCTAATCAGACATGCCAGCCGGGCGTTGATGGCGCTGTTGACGGACCGTGGAGGCCCAGCCAGGTTAAACAGCAGGATGCTGCCATCGGACTGATGGACCGGGATGCTGAGTCCGGCAGGTAATCCCGCGTCGCTTGCTTCGCCAAGGAACCGGTGGTCCGCTTTGGTGAGGTCAGTGATGTCGTGCCAGCGGTAGGGCGCCGACTGGAAGAAGGCTGCCCGATGAACGGGATCGATCGACGCATAATCCCGGCGCTGGTAGTGCCTTACCCACTCCTTCGGATAGTGCGATCCGATCATTTCGAGCGCCGTTTGTGGTGTGCGGGTCGACCGGGTTCGGGTAACGCGACTGATCACGTAATGCGGAAATCCAAGCTGCCCGGCCGCTTGGCCGAAAGACTCGACGAGGGAAGGGATATCGGTCGCATATGCAAGCAGCATGGCCGGTGCCAGCGCACCAGGTTGAAGACGATCCGATGTGGTTGAAGGTCTGTGCTGACCGTCTTTTGAACGGCGTCGAGAGACATGTTCCATGGGTCGCTTCCCCGGCGCTACCCCGCAGTGTCTGGAACATCAGGTGTCGCATGAAATTGTGGCCCGCGCGCAATGCGGCGCGGTTCATGTGACACGCGTTTCCGGGAGTGCAGGGCCAGTCAGAGGCCACACGCGATTGCCGCACGCTGCGGCACAGGCAACGGCCTACAGGACGCATACCATGCACCCGCCCGGGTGCATTTGACATTTATTATAGTCTGCGGATTGCCACGCGAATGCCTGCCATAGCGGTGTGCAAATTCGATGGGCTGTGCAATCTTGGCGATCGCGTGAAGCGGGAAGGAAGGTGGGGCGTGGCGTGGAACTAGTGCACCAGCAGCGCCGCCGCTGAAAATCCCCCAATGCCTCTTGCGAAAAGCAGGAGTGGCCTGCCGGTTATCAGTCCGGGACAGAGGGCGAGATTGATGAACGCGTCGCTCACGGTGACATGGCCGAAGCGCGAAAAATTTTCTGCGAACAGCCTGTCCTGCGGGATGTGAAGCGAATCAAGCAGGCGGCGCCACGCAGGGAGATCCAGATGGTGGGGCAGGATACGCTGGATGTCGTCCGGTGCGAAATGTGCCGCCTGGATTATCTGCCGGATGAGACTGCGCGCCGCAAAAAAATTCTGTGACGCCAGGCGCGATTCGTCATTCGCGAGTACCCCTCGCCAACCGAGGCCGCTGGCATGCGTCGAGACCGCGAGCAGGTGGTTGACGGCGGCGCCGCGCTCGATGAGTGCAGCAAACGCACCATCACCGAGAATCGCCTCAGATTTCATTAGCCTTTCTGATTCGAGCGGCATGGCGTCGGCACCTACCAACAGGACCCTTTGCGTGTGGGGGCGGGCGATGAATATCGCGCGAATTACCCGCAGGACTCCAAGGGCGGATGCGCAATGCTGCTGCGCGAACGAGAAGGCTTCCGCGTTGGTGAAACCGAACCGATCACAGAGCATGCCAGGTAGCGACCGTGGCGGCGGCGCAATGCTGCCTTGGAGCGTGTGCACGTAGACAAGTCCTTCCACGCTCAGGGGCTCGACACCAGAGGCAAGTAAAAGCCGCTGGATTGCGCCGGCCGCGAGCCCGATAGCCGTCTGCCCATCCGCAGTATGGTAACGATGCATCCCGGCCCGTTCCAGCTCCTGCACGGTGGCGATCTGCTGCCGGGTTCGCGCGCCCCAGTTCCGGACATCGTCGATGCGTTCGGGAAGATAGACGGCGATGTGCGGAATACCGAGATCGGGGATCATGAGAAGGGGCGGATATCGTCCTGCTGAAAGGGAGAAGATGGGCTGTGCGTTGCGAGCAATGCGGCCCCCAGGAAGCCGCCGATCCCGAAGCCCCACAGCAGCATGCGATATGTCTTGCAACAGGCGGTGCAGTCGAGTGCCTGTGCCAGGCGCACAATGGATTCGGCCGCGCCAAGATGAACCCAAGATTGGTGGCGTATCGTGTCTTTCGGCCGGTTGAGCAGGTCGCATACAACGTCCGTGAGCGACGGATCCCCGGGCTGCCCGACAACCTCCTCAATTTCGCCGTGGCTAAGGCCGTGTCGCGCGAGGAAAAAGTCGATCATCGATAGCAACGTAATTGTCCGGGCATCCGGGATGCCTGCGGTACTTCGCCCGATGTTTGCTGGAGCGCGTCGGGCTGCTGCATCGAGTAGTTGCAGCCCGTCTGTTTCCTCGTTGGCTCTTTCGACAAGCAGCGCTCCGGCGGCGTCACCGTGTGCGATGCCAGGCCCACAGATTCTGGAAAACGGTGGATACCACTTCTCCGCTGCGACGATCAGTATCGTGTGGACATCCGGTTCAGCGATGAGCAGATCGGAAGCCAGTCGCAACGCCGTGAAGGGCGACGCGCCATGCTGCTGGGATACCGAAAAGGCAAAGCAAGGCGGTCCGACTTCCGCACACAGCCGCCCGGCAACCGAGGTCGAAACATGCTCATCGGGAGTGCTGTGGCAGAACATCACGATGTCGACGGGACGTGCGCCGGGGGGGCGTACCGAACAGATTCCGTTTGCCACTTTGATGGCGAGTCCAGACAGATCCGTACCGGTTTCAACCGGCACCATGCAGGTCATGTCGGGCGTGACCTGACCGGAATGCACAGGGGGCGATCCCGTAGTCTCGTTACCTGGGCATGCCTCCAGCCAGTGTCCATAATCGGGGTGCCAGGACCGGGCCCAGGCGTCCCAGCCCGGATGCGAGGTCGCGCGCAATGACGACCCCATTGCCGTACATTGCGACAGCGGTATGGTGTCAGGCACCCAGGCCGTCACAGCGGTGATAACGGGCGTATTCATATATTGCCCCCGGCTGCTCTGGAGTTGTTGGCGAGATCGGCGGGCAGGAGGTCATAGAGTACGCGCCCAAACCGCGATCCATGCATGACATGGCAATCACGCTGCATTCCAATCAGGCGAAAGCCGATCCGTTCGAGCAGGCGTCGAGAGCGCACGTTGCAATCCACGGCCCACGCCGTGACGCAATGCGGTCGCTCGCTTTCGAACGCCTCACGCAGCAGTCGGGTGGAGGCGACAAACGTCATGTCCCGGCTGGCGGGCCGGCGCCTGTCGCGCAGGACCCAGAACGAGGCAGTGCCAAATGCATGCGCCAGGTCGCTGATGGCGACCAGACCGCTGGCGTCGTTATTGCCGATGGGGCCAAAGACGCGCAGGCGATGCCGACCGCTTTGCATCATGAACTGTACGGCGAGCACGGAAAGCGTCTGGCGTCCCTGCCCGAAATCGAACCACTGGTTGATGTCCGGTTCGGCGAGCCATGCCGCGATGTCATTCACATCGGTGCTACCGGGTTCTCGAAGCCAGCATGAACTGGACTCACGATCCGTCTGCCGGATCCGTTCAGTCTGGTGCGCAGCTGCCTGCGCCTGATCCTTGTTGTTCACGTCGAATCTCCTGCTAATGAATGCCTCATGTGTTGAGGTGCGTGCAAAACTGACCCACTTCCACTAGAAATTTGCATCGAAAACTGACCCACATGTTCAATGCCTGCTTGGACGCCAAGCAGGAGAACCGGAGTGATTACGGTGAGCATGTTGGCAA